>NZ_JBHUEM010000054.1:191176-259387 GCF_042680805.1 Bacillus salitolerans
TTAACTCAAATAGTTGATGATAAATACAAAAAGTTGCTGATAAAATCAGGAAGTTGCTGATAAATTTTACGGAGTTGCTGATAAAATGACTGAAGTTGATGGAAGACTCCTAAAATGATAAATAAGACTATGTATTTTATGGTATGAAAGCAAATTTTCTGCTATTTTGACTCTGTCCCTAAACAAAATTTTTCATAATCGTAAAAAAAGCCATAACTTTTCAGCTAAATTATTGATAAATCTAGCTTTCCTAACGCACCAAAGGGATTCCAAAGACTGGTACCAACCTAATTAGTTTTGAAGTAGAAAACTCTAATTACAGTTGTTAAATAACAACTTAATTAACATAAGAGAACGCAAAGCTTTTCAAAGCCTTGCGTTTTTTATCGTCATAACGAACTTTATCTATTACTAATTCTAAATTGAAGAACTATCAATACCCCAAACTTCAAAATTATGGTTAATAAACGAAGTAAACAAAGTAACGTCTAACTCTAAATAATCATCCTCCTTACCATTCTGTAGAGTTTTTGTAAGTCTGGTTTTTATCATAATCTGAATTCCTATTGGATTCACGTGTTTAATATAAGAAATAGAATCTATATAGTAATTTCCCGTTAATTCACTACGTAATGGAAATATGTCTTCACCACTATCAAAACACAAGTTGTCGTCATTGACATAGTTCAATATTTCTTTATGAACAATTAATAATATTTCATTCCATCTTTTAGATAAGTCTTGATATTGCTTTAAACTAATACCATCATAAAATTCTATATTTGGTTCAATTCCACTTTCTATTAATTTTAGATTCATTTGAACATCACCTACCACTATTTTAGTCTAAAAAAGCACTGCGTACTAATAACTATAGAGATTAATTTTGAAAAATCAAAAAGAATAGTATTATAGCAATGTTATCACCTAAATTAGCATCGTTTTTAATATTTGCTTAAAATTGTCCTTACGCAAATTCCTATCCTAATTGAAGTGCTATTTACATTTGAATTTTTGGACAAGCCTTGATATATAAGAGAAAATTTGAAGTCTAATTCATATGCGAATTGGACTTCTAAAAGGTGAGTTTATTTTATTTTTCTACCTTAAAACTGAAATACTTAGAGTTACCAACCAGTTATTTTAAAAATAGAAATTTTCAAAAAATATCTTGAATTTTCCATGAAGTGGTCATACAATATAAACAAACTAATTAGTCAGTTTATATAAAAGGAGGGATCGGTATGCTTTCTTTTGAACAAGTGAGAACTTTATGTCAATCCTTTTCATTAGAGGAAAGCTCTTTTAAAGACGGCAGGTTAAATTACAAATACAGAAATAAAATTGTTGTAGCTTATTTGTCTCAAACAGGTAACTGTTATATTTGGGGAAGAGATGTTTTGAACAATCCTAAGTTTCACTTATATAAAGTTGATAACAATGGATGGATTAAAAATATTGCTTTTATGGAGGAGCAAAAGGTAAAAGAACTGTTAAAGGAAGTCATTCAATGCAGAAAACAAATCGAACTTCAAAGAGGAAAAGAAAAGAATAAAAAGAAATCTGCCTAGTAAAATAAACTATTCAGTCAGTTTCCTTTGAGGAAGGGGTATATGAGATGAGAACATTTGAGGAAAACGTAGATAAATATGCAGAATTAGCGGTCAAAGTAGGGGTTAATATTCAACAAGGTCAAACATTAATAATAAATGCTGATATTTCAAGTGCTCTATTTGTTAGAAAGATTGTAAGAAAAGCCTATGAAGCAGGGGCGAGGCTTGTTCAGGTCGATTGGACGGATGAGCATGTTACTCGTACTCGTTTTGATTATGCTCCGGATGAATCGTTTACATACTTTCCTGAGTGGAGAGCGGATATGCTTGAAAAAGCGTATCAAGAAGGAGCTGCCGCATTATCCGTTGTTTCGATGAATCCAGATTTATTAAAGGGGGTGGATCCTTCTAAAATTTCAAGCCTAGGAAGAGTAGCAGGGGAAGCAACAAAACGATATATGAAATATACGCGAGGGTTTAAAATAAGTTGGTCAATTGTTGCTGTCCCTTCTGAAGCATGGGCTGCAAAGGTCTTTCCAGGAACTGATTCTAAGGACGAACAAATAGAGAAGCTTTGGAATGCTATTTTTGATGCAACTCGTATATCTCTAGAGGATCCCATCCAAGCTTGGAACGATCATATTCAAAGTCTTATGAGTAAGGTAAATCTATTGAATGAGTTAGAACTAGATACCCTTCATTATTCGGCTCCAGGTACAGATTTAACGATTGAATTAGCTAAGAAGCATATATGGGTGGGAGCAGAAAGTATTAATGATAAGGGAAACAGCTTTATCGCGAATATACCTACGGAAGAAGTGTTTACTACTCCTTTAAAAACAGGTGTTAATGGAACTGTTAGAGGGACGAAACCATTTAATTATGGAGGGAATGTAATTGATCATTTTTCTTTCACCTTTGAAGACGGCCGTATCGTTGATTTTGATGCAGAAGAGGGGTATGAAGCATTGAAGAGAATGCTTGAAACAGATGAAGGATCTCTTTATTTAGGAGAAGTGGCTCTCGTGCCTCATTGCTCTCCAATCTCAAACTCAGGGATTACGTTTTATAATACATTATTTGATGAAAATGCTTCACACCACCTTGCCATTGGAAATTCCTATACTTTTACTATTGAAAATGGGTATGAAATGACAGAGCAGGAA
Source organism: Bacillus salitolerans (assembly GCF_042680805.1). Taxonomy (NCBI): domain Bacteria; kingdom Bacillati; phylum Bacillota; class Bacilli; order Caryophanales; family Bacillaceae; genus Bacillus; species Bacillus salitolerans. The sequence continues at coordinate 193,896 of NZ_JBHUEM010000054.1, forward strand.
TTAGCGGATAACGGTGTTAACAACAGTGCTAACCATGTCGATTTTATGATCGGTTCTAGTGAAATGAATATTGATGGAAAAAAGAAGGATGGACGTGTGATTCCACTTTTTAGAAATGGTGAATGGGTTATATAATATAAGGAGAGGTAGTAACATTTTATCCCGTATTAACTGGCGCGCTAAGACCTCCATTTCAAGACTTTAGATTCAAAGAAGTTTAAGTGGGGGATAAACGCCAGTAAGAACTTTATAATAGGAACACATCTTGTGGGCCTCATCTAACAATCAGTGGAGAATGAGGAAAACCTTCACTGATTGAAGTTTCACTTTATTTTAATTAGGGGGCAAAGGTATGTTAGAGATTAAGAGATTAAGAGAATGCAAGTTAGATGATGTTATTTCGGCATGGAATTCGGGTTTTGAGGGCTATTCTTTTAATATGACAATGACCATTGATCATTTTATTACGAGGCTATCAAATGAAGGGCTATCAGCCGATTTATCAGTTGTAGGATTTATGAATGGTCAACCGGCTGGAATTATTTTAAGTGGCATTCGTATGATTCAAGGGAAGAAGGTTGCTTGGAATGGAGGAACTGGGGTAGCAACAGCCTTTCGTAGGCAAGGAGTAGGGAAAGCCTTAATGAAAGAGGTACTTGATATTTACAAAGAGGAAGGGGTTCAACTTGCTACCCTTGAGGCAATAAGTGAGAATGCAAAGGCGATAGATCTTTATAAAGATTGCGGTTTTACAGTCATGGATCATCTCGAATATTTAGAACTATCAGGACCCAAAACACCTCCTTTATCAAATCAGAAAAACACTGATTATACAAGTAAAAGAGTAGCTCTTCAAAAGCTGGATCAACTTGCTTTTTATAAACATATGAACCCATGGCAAACCCATTGGAAAAATGCGAAGGGAAGTCAAGCCATTATTGTATTAGATTCGAACCTTCAAGAGGTTGGGTATGCAAACTATAATTACGGCTATTCTGAAGATGGAAAGCATGTAGCAACATATCTATATCAATGTGAGGCAAATCCAGAGAGAGAAGACCAGGAATCAATTCTTCATTATATCATCCATGAGGTATTTGGTACTTGCTCAGATGATACTAGAAGAGTGATACTAAATCTTCCAAGTGAGAGTAGTAAAGTAACACACAATGTTTTAAAAAACCTTGGATTTTCCCCAACTATAAAGCAAGTATATATGACGAAAGAAATGTAGAAAGAGTGATAGAATGAGTGAAATTAGGAAGCTATCATTAGAAGAATTAGAGACTTATTCAGATATCGTCATTAATGCTTATCCAGGAGTTTCAAATAACAGTCCTGACTATAGGGAAAAGCTCATAACTAGATTAACGAGTATTCAGGAAGAAGATGAAACCATCGATTTTTATGGACTCTTTCGAGAGGATAAACTACTAGGGGGAATGAGGATTCATACTTTTACTATGAACGTTCTCCAACACACGATTCCCACAGGTGGGGTCGGCCTGGTAGCTGTGGATTTGCTACATAAAAAAGAAAAAGTAGCAAAGGAAATGATCGAGGGATTTATCGAAATGTTCAAAGACAAAAACGTTCCTCTTGTTATGCTGTATCCATTTCGACCTGATTTTTATAAAAAAATGGGGTTTGGTTACGGGTCAAAAATGAACCAATATCGAATGAACCCAAGTGGACTACCAAAACATGCAAAGAAAGATCATCTACAATTTGCTCGGGAAGAAGATGGTCCATTGTTAGTTGATTGTTTTAATCGTTATGCAAAGGATACCCACGGAATGATTTATAAAAATGGCCATGAAGCAAAAAATTATTTCCAGGACCCTAATAAGAAAATCGTAGTGTATAAAAAAGATAACGTAATTGAAGGGTATCTATCCTTTTCTTTTAAGAAAATGAGTGAAACCAACTTCTGTTTAAATGACTTGGTTATCCATGAATTTGTATACGAAACGAATTCCGCCTTTATGGAGCTATGCGGCTTTTTGGAATCACAGGCTGATCAGGTTAATCGAATTGTACTTAATACTCAGGATGAAGCGTTTCACCATGTATTATCTGACCCAAGGAACCACACAAATGAGTTGATTCCAAGTGTTTATCATGAAAGTCATACAGCTGGAGTTGGGATCATGTACCGAGTAATTGATGTTGAGCAGTTCTTCCGCATCGTGCCGAACCACTTATTTGGATATGAGACGGTATCAATAAAGCTGAAAATTGACGATTCATTCATCCAAGAAAATAGTAAGGATTATTTGTTGAAGGTAACAAATGGAAGAATTGAGGTACTGAAAGAACTGACTTGTGATGTAACTGTAGGCATGGATATTGCCGATTATTCTTCACTCATCATGGGTGCGGTAGATTTTCAAGCCTTGTATCGCTTCGGAAAAGTTCAGCTTTCTGACGAATCCTATATTTCGCTTCTTAATCAGATGTTTAGAACGAACCAAAACCCAATTTGTATGACTTTATTCTAATGAGACTCTATGAATCGAAATGTCTGATTGTGGTATGATGAAGTGAATGATAAGGTTCAAGGAGGATACGATGACACCAGTAGTTTCTGAAGAATATCGGGAAAAGAAAAAACAGGAAATCATTGAGCATGCTCTCGTTTGTTTTGCAGAAAAGGGATTTCAAGCAGCAACGATAGATGATATTGTGAAGCGCTCCAAAATGAGTAAAGGTTCTATTTATACGTATTTTCAAAGTAAAGAGGATATATATGTAGCGTTGATGAATGAAAAAACGGAGATTAGTACGCAGCACTTAAAAGAAGAGTTAAAGAAATTTGATTCATCAATCGAAAAAATACGATTTATTTTTGATATATTTAAAAGCCAAGCTGGGAGAAGTAATTGGATTGATCGGGTGAAGGTACATACAGAATTTTATCTTCATGCTTCGAGGGATCCGGACCTTAGGAGCCTTTTGATTGAGAGAGCTAAGCACTACTATATTAATGTCCTTGTTGATGTTCTTGAGGAAGGTAAGATGGCGGGAGAAATCAAGACGACCACTGATTCTGAAATAGCAGCAAACTTATTTTGGAGTATGCTCGACGGAATTAATTTTCAATATTCTGCGTTACAAGATCATTACCCATATGAGGATGTCTTAGAGGAAGCGAAAGCGATGTATATAAAATCTCTAATGTAAGATAGGTTACCTTAGTCTACTATAGTATAGGAAATAAGGGAGAGTGACTCTAATGAAGGTTATTTGTAAAAGAGAAAAGCCAAACATACCCGTTCCTAGAGATATTGAGTGGCTATTTCCAATGAAGTATTAAATGAAGGGCACTAGTGTGGAGACGTTCTGCACCTCAAAAGTTAGTTTTTCACTCTAACTTTTGGGGAACCTCAGACATACTAGTGCCTTTTATGTTTTCTATAGAGTATTCCATGTTTTATTTACCGAATGTATCTCCTCCCTAAGTCTAGGAAAATGTCGATTTTCACCTAAAATATACCTAAATGTCGACATTTGTTTATTATAATAAGGGGAGATTTCAAATACTGAAAAAGAGATCATTCCTACTTAAACACTATCTACTACAATAAGGAAAATCATCTTCTCCTGAATCCTCCACCATTACACATAAGAGATGTAAATACCTCATCCCACGTAGTTGTTCCTTCACTAAATAGTCATAATAAACTAAAGATTCTCTCGTAATACGAATCGCTTCACTAATATTATGCTTATCCATTTCACCTAGTACCTCCCGAACAACATCAAGTGAGTATACTGCACTTTGGAGTGTACGGATGACAACTAGTTTTCTTATATCACTTTTGTTGTATATTCTGTACCCACTTTCATCGTCCCTCTCAGGGAGTATTAATCCTTCCTTTTCCCAGTGTCTTAAGGTGGAATTTGCTACACCAATTGCTTTAGCTGCTTCTCCAATAGAGTACCAGTTCTTTTTTGAGAAAGGATTCACTATTTCATCAAGATTATCCAGCTCAAGCACATTTAGAGCTAGTTCGGCTTTCATTTTATCCTCATATAGCTTTGCTTGCACCTTGCTAACCAACCATAAAGCATCAGTTATTTTCTTCTGTTGAATAAGAGGCATGGTCTCTCGAATGACTTTCATCCCAAATCCGGTATTCATTGCCCGTATACACTCGAAATAGGCAATGTGCTCCTTTGTATAAATTCGATATCCATTTTCTTTTCTCTCAACTTTAGGAACAATTCCCCATGACTCATAATGTCTGAGAGCACTTGTACTAATGTTTAATTTCTTGGCGATATCTAACGGTCTTATCACACTTACCTCCAATGAACATTATTCTAAAACATTAAAGCAACATGACCGACTTTGCACTATTATATCAATGAATATACCTAAAAACATTAGCATTTGCATGAATGTTGTAGAATGTAGTCGTAAGCTAAAAATAAGGAGGGAAAGGTTTGAATAATCTTATCCAAATTAAAGGTGCAAGGGAGCATAATCTTAAAAACGTCACGGTACAAATACCAAAAAATAAGCTTGTCGTATTAACAGGACCATCTGGTTCCGGAAAGTCAACGTTAGCACTTGATACCCTTCAAAGAGAATGTCAGAGGCAATACATGGAGTCAATGGGAATGACAACAGATGCTGTTAGTAAGCCTAATGTCGATTCAATTATTGGCTTATCTCCCTCTATTAGTATTGGCCAGCACATCACAAACCGAAATCCTCGTTCAACTGTTGGAACCACAACAGACATGTACACTTACCTACGTGTACTCTTTGAAAAGTTAGGGGAAAGAAAATGTCCTAATTGTAAGCAGTACATACCTCCAAGATTTGACAAAAACCTTTATCAAGAAGAATCTGGATATACCCAATATGTTGACTGTCCTTATTGCCACAACCGCCTTGAAAAATTAACAAGAAGTCATTTCTCTTTTAATAAACCAGAAGGTGCTTGCAGCACTTGTGATGGACTTGGACAAGTTGTCGAATTAGACTACCCGTCGGTATTTGATGAGGAAAAAAGCTTACATGAAGACAGTGTAAGCATTTGGAATGGTCAATATCGTGATTATCAGCTGAACATCTTAAAAGCAGCAGCCCAATACTATGACCTGAAGATCGACTTTGATTTGCCACTGAAAACATTCAATAGCTTAGAAAAAGATCTGTTATTCTACGGAGTGGAAAGTGAACAATTTTCATCTTACTTTCCAGGAAAGAAGCCCCCCAAAACGGTTGGACAAGGAAAATTTGAAGGGGTAGTCACAGGGATTTGGCGAAGGTATAGGGAAAAAGGTGGTCAATCGGGTGAAGCTAGATTATTTTTCTCAACGGAGTGTCCGGATTGTTTAGGGGATCGATTACAGGAACAAAGTCGTCAAGTCCTAGTATTGGGAACCAGCATAACCGCTTTAACGAAAATGTCTCTTGAAGATATTTACACATGGATTGAAAATCTTCAGCACCAATTGCCGAGTGAAAGTATGTATGTTGTTGAAGGATTACTGTATGAATTGAAAACGAAAGTAGCTCGAATTATTCATGTTGGGTTAGGCTATTTATCATTTAATAGACAAACGATTACTCTCTCTGGAGGAGAGGCACAACGACTGAGATTGGCTACTATTCTTGGATCTGGTTTGACAGGAGTTCTCTATATTCTTGACGAACCGACAGCAGGACTGCACCCAAAAGATACACAAGGCCTTTTAAAAGTAATGAAAGAATTAAGAGATTTAGGTAACACAGTTTTAGTTATTGAACATGACGAAGAAGTGATGCGGGATGCTGACCATATAATCGACATAGGGCCAGGTGCAGGGAAGTATGGTGGAAACATTGTAGGAGAAGGCACTGTCCAGCAGCTAATGAAACAGGAACAATCCATAACAGGTGCATTTTTGAACAAGCCTATCAGTGTTTACCGAAATAGACGTAAGGGCAATGGAAAATATTTGACTGTCCATCATGCAACAAAGCATAACTTGGAAAATATAACAATCTCCTTTCCTCTTGGTACTTTCATTTCTGTAACAGGTGTTTCTGGATCAGGAAAATCAACATTAGTTTTTGACGTTCTTTCATCTGGTATAGGTGGAAAACTTGATGGATGTGAAAAAATAACTGGATTAGATTTTATAGAAAATATCATTACGGTTGACCAATCACCCATTACAAGAATGCAGCGATCCAATATTGCGACCTATACAGATGCGTTCACTTACATACGAAATCTGTTCGCGTCTCTGCCGGAATCAAAGAAACAAAGCCTAATGCCAAAAGATTTTTCATTTAACACCCCAGGTGGAAGGTGTGAGCATTGCCTTGGTTTAGGATTCGTTCTGACCAACATGCATTTCCTTCCGGATCTTGAAGTGACATGCCCTGTGTGTAGAGGTAAACGATTTAAGGATTCCATTTTAGAGATTACTTATAGGGGAGAAACGATTTCTTCCATTCTTGATATGACTATTGAGGAAAGCTTCCCTTTATTTGAAGGGGTGAAGAAAATCGGGTCGATAATTGAAATTATGTGTGAGGTAGGCTTAGGCTATTTAAGCTGGGGGCAGTCTGTCACTACCTTATCTGGCGGGGAAGGCCAGAGGTTGAAGCTAGCAAAAGAATTATATAAACAAACAACAAGCCATACGCTTTATTTGCTAGATGAACCGACGACAGGATTACATCCATCAGATATAAATAACCTGTTAGTGCTGTTAAATAGACTTGTTGATGCAGGGCATACGGTTATTGTGGTAGAACATTCCTTGGAGGTCATACGTGCCTCTGATTGGGTTATAGACATTGGTCCAGAAGGTGGGGCAAATGGTGGTAAGGTTGTAGCACAAGGTACACCTGAACAGATTGCTCGAGCAGAGGAATCACATACAGGGAAATATTTGAGTCGTAACTAAAAATGAAACATTGACGCTTTTGGTTCGTATAGATGACCAGAAGCATTATTGTTCTAGATTGGAGCTGAACATATGGAGATGGGAAAAAAAGCCAAACGAAACCCATTTATTTCACTAATTTTATCAACGAAGATTCCGAAGATTGCTCTAGCAATTGGGCTTATTGGGAGTTTTATCACTACACTTATAGGTCTAACCATCCCACTTTTAACTAGAGAGATGGTAGATGGCTTTTCGGTGGAATCGCTTAACACATTTCTTATCGTTGCGATTATTTTGGTGTTTATATTACAGGCAGTAATAGACGGAATTTCCATGTATGCACTCGCGTATGTTGGTCAAAAAATTGTTGCTAGGCTTCGAGAAAAAATGTGGTTCAAGCTTTTACGCTTGCCGGTACAGTACTTTGATCAACATACAAGCGGGGAAACCGTAAGTCGTGTCGTTAATGATACTGGAATTGTAAAAGATTTAATTTCCCAACATTTCCCTCAATTTATTAGTGGGATCATTTCAATTATCGGCTCAGTCATTATTCTTTTTATCATGGATTGGAAAATGACGTTATTAATGTTTATAGCCGTGCCCATTACCGTTCTCGTGATGGTGCCTCTTGGGAGAAGAATGTCGAAAATTTCTCGAAGTCTTCAAGATGAAACAGCGAGCTTTACTTCAAATGTTCAGCAAACTCTTAGTGAAATTCGATTGATGAAGGCTTCAAATGCTGAACAGACAGAAGAGAAAAAAGGGGCGAGCGGTATTGAAAAGCTGTTTACATATGGATTGCGAGAAGGTCGGATTTTTGCTTTAATTGCTCCAATCATGTATTCCATTGTGATGATCGTCATTGTTATCATTATTGGCTATGGAGGAATACGGGTAGCAGAAGGCTCCATGACGACCGGTTCTCTTGTTGCGTTTCTCCTTTATCTTTTCCAAATTATTTATCCGATTACGTCATTTACGATGTTCTTCACACAATTGCAAAAGGCAATGGGAGCAACTGAGAGAATCATTGACATTCTAAAGGTAGATGTAGAATCCGGACAGAATGGAATCGACATGGATATTTCTAATCAAGGACTCCGCGTTGAAAATGTATCTTTTTCGTACAGTGAGGACGAGATGGTACTGAAACATATTTCCTTTCATGTAAATCCAGGTACGATGGTTGCATTTGCTGGACCCAGTGGGGGCGGAAAAACCACGATGTTTGGATTATTAGAACGTTTTTATGAACCTACTTCAGGTAATATTTTGATTGGAGATACTCCAATTAACGAACTTTCCATGTATTCATGGAGAAAACAAATTGGTTATGTTTCGCAGGATAGCCCAATGATGGTCGGGACCATCCGGGAGAACCTCTGCTATGGTTTAGAAGACAGGCATGATATCAATGACGATCGTTTATGGGAAGTTGCAAGAATGGCCTATGCCGATCAATTTATCCGTGAGTTTCCAAAGGGGCTTGATACAGAGGTTGGAGAGCGTGGAGTGAAGCTCTCTGGTGGTCAAAGGCAAAGAATTGCCATAGCTAGGGCATTTTTGAGAGACCCGAAAATATTAATGATGGATGAAGCGACCGCTAGCTTAGATAGCCAGTCTGAAGGAATCGTTCAGCAAGCCTTGACACGATTAATGGAAGGTCGTACAACGTTTATCATCGCTCACCGATTATCTACAATCGTAAATGCTGATAACATTATCTTTATTGATAAAGGACAAGTAACTGGTTCCGGTACTCATCAGGAACTCGTCCAATCACACGAGCTTTATAGAGAGTTTGCGGAACAACAATTGACATAACACTTTATGGGATTGAAGCCAGCTATTCTGAACGATGAATTAAGAATGAAATGTGGATTATCCATTATTTTTTTACATATATTTCCTCTTGTTGGTAGAAGATAATTTTAAAAGGAGGAAGACCCTGGATGAACCACAACCCCAAATTAACGTCATCGGAATTAGCATCCTTATGGAGTTCTTATATATCCGACAGTATGAATATTTGTATTATGAAGCATTTTTTAGCAAATGTAGACGATGAACAAATAAAAGAAATTGTTCATCACTCGAAAGAACTTTCTACCGGCCATATAGAATCATTAATTTCTATTTTTAACAAAGAGAATCTACCATTACCAATAGGCTACACAGATGCTGATGTGAATGAGCAAGCACCTAGACTATTTTCTGATATCTTTTATCTGCGTTTTTTACAATTTATGGGGAGAACGGGTACAAATATCAATGGTATGGCCTTAGGTATAACTTATCGAGAAGACGTAAGGGCATTTTATAAGTCAACAGTAAACGAGAGTGCGGAGTTATATGACAACATTATTCGACTTATGACCAAAAAGGGTATACTCGTTCGTTCCCCTTATATACCCTATTATCAACAGGTTGAGTTTATACAGGATGACCACTTTTTAGAAGGGTATTTAACATTACATAAAAGACCATTACTCGCTATAGAAATAGCACACCTTTCCAATATTATTGAAGCAAATGTTATTGGAAGAACATTAGTTGATGGCCTCACGCAGGTAGCGGAAGCAAAAGAAGTAAAGAAACATTTGCAAGAAGGATTTGAATTAGGATCTCAAATAATAAAAGCAATAGAACAAATTCTTGAAGAGAATCATACTAATACTCCTTTCTCGTCTGATTCAACAATTACAAACAGTACCATTACAACATTTTCAGATAAATTGATTATGGGGATATTATCAGCATTAACTACAGTATCGATTGGTAGTATAGGACAAGGGATTGGGGCAAGTATGAGAAGTGATATAATTGGAGAATATACAAAATTGTTAGCGAAAATTGGAAAATTTGCAATGAAAAGTGGAAAAATCTCCATTAAAAATGGATGGATTGAAAAACCGCCACAAACAATTGATAGGGAAAAACTACAAAAAGGAAATTGAGAAATGTACCATTATTAATGCAGTTTATAATGGAATGACATAAACAGAGCGGCTGAATTTTGTAACTTTGTTAACGCTTCTCAAGAGTCCACCTCGTTAAATTCCTTATCAAATAAATTGTGACCAATTTTAGTAAAGGTACCCTTTAAAAATGAGGTAAAGTGGATGCCATTCCAATTTGTTCGAGGTAACTAATTTTCTGGGCGAAAAAAACGCGTAGCGCCCATCAAGGGTAAAGTATGCCCTTTTTCGTAAATTAGTGAATTAACAATATTGGAAGGATCCATCAGCAGAAAAAACAACCACTAGGTTGTGTTCTTAGTCATGGGTTTTCCATGGCTTTTTTTTACTTTATATTGGAAGGGTTAGTCGACCTTGAATTCAATAAAGCTACGAAAGACCAATATCCGAATCCTTACACTGATGATTTATTTCTACTCGTTACGATTTACACGACAAGTTATATTCATGAACAGGATCATCGGTAACAGTAGCCATGATTGTAAGTCTACCTATGGATGGATTGGTTGCAGAGGTATCTATCAATTGGCTTAACCATCTCATTTCTATTGAGCTTCTTCTTGCAAAAAAGTAAACTGGAATATAAAGCCTGTCCTTCATAATCAAAAATATAGCTTGTGGAAGATAGTTCAAACCTATCCAATGTTAATAGGATTTCAAGCTTTACAATCCCTTACGTTTGGAGCGTTTTTTAGTATAATGTATTTACATCAACCATTATTTATAGGGTATGGGATGAGTTCGTATACTTTGGATTTATCATGCTTGCTGTGAATGTTAATTATGTGGGCGGTGTAAAGTGAACCCATCCTAAACAGAAAATGGGATATGGTAGATTGTTTCTAGTTGCGACGCTTTTTCCAAGTGCATTCTTTATCATTCTCTCAATGGTAGAAACATATATTGTTGGGAATGTTCTATTCTTACTGATTCAAGTGCTTCATTCGATAAAGCAGCCTATTTATCGAACCTTTGTCAATGAACAAATAGATGGGGCACAGTGTCCACCATTTTATCGGTGATTAGATTAACTGGAAGTGTTATTGGTATGATATATAAACCATTAATCGGCTGGTTATCTGATATATTCATTCAAGTTACCTTCTTTACATTGCTCCTAATGGTAGGTATATCAATGATGTTTGTATATTTGTTTTAAAAGTGTGCACCAGTTTTCTTATGTTAATGACTGATTTTCTTAGAATCTATCGAAACTGATATCACAAAGTGGGTAGGGGAGTGCAGATGAAAGCAATCATTATTGGAATATTATCATCTATATTTTTTGCTGTTACCTTTATATTAAATCGATCGATGGAGCTTTCCGGAGGGAGCTGGTTATGGAGTTCATCGTTACGATATTTCTTTATGATCCCTTTCCTACTGCTCATTGTTTTTTGTAGGGGGAATGGGAAGGCATTATTGAAGGAGCTTTGGGTAAATCCAAAGCCTTGGTTGATTTGGAGCTTCGTAGGATTTGGATTATTCTATGGACCCATCACTTATGCAGCGGCATCTGGCCCAGGCTGGTTAGTTGCTGGAACCTGGCAATTCACGATTATTGCAGGAATTTTACTTACACCGTTGTTCCTAGAGGCAAGCGGTATTCGAAAAAGGCTTCCAATAAGTAGTTTATTATTTTCATTGATTATTTTAGCTGGAATATTAATCATGCAATGGGAAAACGCAAACGGTGAGCTTTCCCTTAAACTCGTGTTACATGGGATACTGCCAGTGGTGGTGGCTGCCTTTGCCTATCCTTTAGGAAATCGTAAAATGATGGAGAGGTATTCAGGGAAATTTGATACTTTTCAACGGGTACTAGGGATGACATTAGCATCGACTCCGTTATGGGTTATTCTTGCCTTTACGGGTTATGTTAGTGTTGGTTTGCCAAGCGGGGATCAAGTTTTTCAATCATTTATCGTTGCTATATCTTCTGGGGTCATTGCAACACTATTGTTTTTCTTTGCTACTGAACTGGTAAAGGATGATAGCAATTTGCTAGCGGCTGTTGAAGCAACACAATCTACACAAGTCATTTTTGTTGTCCTTGGGGAAATAGCCTTCTTATCTATTTCGATACCTTCTACTTTATCGTTAGTAGGAATGGCTTTCGTGGTGGTTGGGATGATCCTGCATAGCTTAAAAGGAAAGAAAAAGTTAACCATTCCAAACCAAGATAAGATGGCACTGCAAAAATAAATAGCTAAAGATTGAAAAGAAGCTCCTCTAACATATCTGTTTTATATTAATTGACCAAGAGGTTGTTCAAGTAGATAGCCTTCTCTGTTTATATATCGTGGTTCTATTGATCGTTTCTCTAGTTGTTCCAATCATGCTTGCCAATTCCTGATCTGTAAAGGTGTTTGTAAGCATGAATCCTTGCTCATGTTTTTCTCCAAGTAGGCTTTGTTCAGACGTATTATGTGAATTTGTTCCTCTAATCGATTTTGTAAATCAACAATTTTTTTACTTAGCATTCGGAACACTTTGATGCTCATTTCCGGAATGTAAGCAAAAAGGTTTCAAGATCTTTAAATAGTGGAAAAGACCTCAGTAATGCTTTAATTTCTTGACGATTCATCTAATCACGCTCCTCTATTATTCTTCACTATCATACATAATTTGCCATATTTTATATGTATTCTACGTCAAAAAAGAGTGGATGAATCGTAGTATATAAGCATATAGTTAATTTATCCCGTTCCAACTGGCGCTAAGACCCCCACTTCAAAACTTTAGATGAATTGAGAAGTTTAAGTGGGAGATAAGCGCCAGTTGGAACCCTGAAAAGGATCACAGACTAAAGTCGCCACCTCCTGTGGCAACGTCTGTGTGACCCACAGTGTGGGCCGGGGCTAACAATCAGTGGGGGATGAGGAAAACCCCCACTGAAAGAAGTTTCCCTTTAATAAGTCAAAAGTAATGGAGGAAGAGATGAAAAGGACAAGTATCCTTATCTTGGTCATGATATTGTGTAGTTTTCCTCTTTCTGCTCACATTAATGCTCAGGATCATGGAGTTTCAATAAATAGTGAGAGTGCTATTTTAATAGACGCTAAAACAGGAATCACATTATATGAAAAAAATAGTAGAGACATCATGTACCCAGCTAGCATTACAAAAATTGTAACAGCCATCGTAGCAATAGAAGAGGGGAAATTAGACGATATAGTCGTAGTGAGTAAAAATGCTACCAATGTAGAAGGAACACGAGTGTATTTAAATGAAGGAGAACAAGTGTCAATGCATAAGCTTGTTCAAGGGCTTCTCATTAATTCTGGAAATGATGCAGGGGTTGCTATCGCGGAGCATATGGATGGGTCTGAGGAAGCGTTTTCAGAGCGAATGACCCGGTTTGTAAGAGAGAAAGTTGGAGTTGAGCAAACAATTTTTCAAAACCCACATGGACTTTATGACCCGGACCACTTTACAACAGCCTATGATATGGCTCTCATTACAAGATATGCGATGAAGAATGAAACCTTCACTAAAATAATGGGTACGCGCTCCTTACCTTGGGAGGGAGAGAGCTGGGAGACAACTATTTACAATCATCATAAGCTTGTGCGTGGTGAAATTCCTTATGAAGGTGTTATTGGCGGGAAAAATGGGTATGTCCAAAAATCTGGCTATACACTTGTAACTGTTGCAGAAAGAGAAAAGACTCAGCTTATAGCGGTAACCTTAAAAGCTTCCCGAAAAAATGATGCATACAAGGACACTATTAAACTATTAGATTATGGCTTCGAAAACTTTGATACGTCACTCCTACCAAAGCCTAAACAGAATAGTAAAAATGATCAAAAAGACAGAGAACCAATCTTAGAGAAAAAAGGCATTTCGATGGAAAAAGAATCTCTTGAGCCTGTTGAAAAGGAATCGGTTAATGATCACAATCTCATAAATTTTCTTGTAACTTTAGCATTGGTTGAAATGTTTGTGATCTCTTTAATAGTGAAAATACGGAAGAATAATCTTCATAAAGTATAAATTTTGAACCACGGCATGGTAGTGCTGTGGTTTTTCTGCATCTAAATGTACAGAATGATATTTTTGCTTACCTTGAAATGATAGAGATACGGCTATTATTTGAATATAACGGCGATAATGTAATGTGTTACGGGATTACGGCCACCATACAGTTATCCAAAGTAGTTTGAAAAATGATACCGTAAATTTACTATTTAACTACATAAATAACAGATTCATTAAAAAAATCGAATGTTCGTTCGTATATTTCTTGGATTTTAAATGGGAAATTGGTACAATAGGAAACAGATATGACCGATAGGAGGCTTTCGTGTGAAGGATCAGTTCGAACTAGTCTCAGCCTATTCTCCTTCTGGAGATCAGCCGAAGGCAATAGAAAAAATTGTAGAGGGTATCAGGCAAAATAAAAGGCACCAAACATTACTTGGAGCAACAGGAACAGGTAAGACGTTTACCATCTCTAATGTAATTAATGAAGTAAATAAGCCTACACTAGTCATTGCACATAATAAAACGTTAGCTGGACAGCTTTATAGTGAATTCAAAGATTTTTTCCCAAACAATGCTGTAGAGTATTTCGTTAGTTATTATGATTACTATCAGCCAGAAGCATATGTTCCGCAAACGGACACGTTCATTGAAAAGGACGCCTCCATTAATGATGAGATTGATAAGCTACGTCACTCTGCTACATCATCTTTAATTGAACGAAAAGATGTTATCATTATTGCCAGTGTCTCTTGTATATACGGCTTAGGTTCTCCAGAAGAATACCGTGAATTAGTTGTTTCGCTTCGAGTTGGGATGGAAAAGGAAAGAAACAAACTTCTTCGGGATTTGGTGGATATCCAGTATGCTAGAAATGATATCGATTTTCAAAGGGGAACCTTCCGTGTAAGAGGTGATGTTGTAGAGATTTTCCCTGCTTCACGTGATGAGCATTGTATACGTGTCGAGTTTTTTGGTGATGAAATTGATCGTATACGCGAAGTAGATGCATTAACTGGAGAAATCATTGCCGATCGTGATCATGTAGCGATTTTTCCGGCTTCCCACTTCGTTACACGTGAAGAGAAGCTGAAAGTGGCGATAGAAAATATTGAAAAAGAGCTAGAGGAACGATTAGCAGAGATGAGAGAAAATGGAAAGCTGCTTGAGGCACAGCGTCTTGAGCAACGTACTCGGTATGACTTAGAAATGATGCGCGAAATGGGCTTCTGTTCAGGGATTGAAAACTACTCTAGACATTTAACCTTACGTCCTGAAGGATCGACACCTTACACTTTACTAGACTTCTTTCCGAAGGATTCGTTAATTGTCATTGATGAGTCTCATGTTACCATTCCGCAAATCAGAGCAATGTATAATGGAGACCGTGCTCGTAAGTCAGTTCTAGTTGATCACGGCTTTCGCTTACCATCTGCACTTGACAACAGACCCTTAATGTTTGATGAATTTGAAAAACATATTAATCAAATCGTGTATGTTTCTGCGACCCCAGGACCTTATGAACTGGAACAATCGCCAGGGACAATTGAGCAGATTATTCGTCCAACGGGTCTTCTAGATCCAACTATTGATGTTCGCCCAATAAAAGGTCAGATTGATGATTTGTTGAGTGAAATTCAGACTAGAATTGAACGAAATGAGCGTGTGCTCGTTACCACCTTAACAAAAAAGATGTCTGAGGATTTAACAAATTACCTGAAGGAGTTAGGTATTAAAGTAAACTATCTACACTCGGAAATTAAAACGCTCGAAAGAATTGAAATTATACGGGATTTACGATTAGGAAAATTTGATGTCCTCGTTGGTATTAACCTACTTAGGGAAGGTCTTGATATTCCAGAGGTGTCACTTGTTGCAATATTAGATGCAGATAAAGAGGGCTTCCTTCGTTCTGAACGTTCGTTAATTCAGACGATTGGACGTGCAGCTCGTAATGCAAATGGTCATGTCATCATGTATGCCGATAGAATCACGAAATCGATGGAAATTGCCATGAATGAAACGAAACGCCGACGTGAAATTCAAGAAGATTATAACCGTAAACATGGAATTACCCCACAAACGATAAATAAAAAGATACGAGATGTCATTCGGGCAACAGTTGCGGCAGAAGCAGAAGAAACGTATGAGACAGCACCGAAGCTTACAAAGCTATCAAAGCCAGAGCGTGAGAAATTACTGGCAAGCTTAGAAGTAGAAATGAAGGAAGCAGCAAAAGCATTAAACTTTGAACGTGCTGCAGAGCTCCGTGATTTATTATTAGAATTAAAGGCGGAAGGAAAATAATCGATGGTAATGGATAAAATTGTTGTAAAAGGTGCGAGAGCACATAATTTAAAAAATATAGATGTCACCATTCCCCGAGATAAGCTTGTTGTATTAACAGGCTTATCGGGCTCTGGGAAATCTTCCTTAGCTTTTGACACAATCTATGCTGAAGGACAACGTAGATATGTAGAATCCTTGTCTGCCTATGCGAGACAATTTTTAGGTCAAATGGATAAGCCTGATGTCGATGCAATCGAAGGTCTCTCTCCAGCGATCTCAATTGACCAAAAAACAACAAGTCGTAACCCACGGTCAACTGTCGGGACAGTAACTGAAATCTATGACTATCTGCGACTTCTCTTTGCAAGAGTGGGGCGTCCAGTGTGTCCGGAGCATGGAATCGAGATTACATCACAAACGATCGAACAAATGGTTGACCGAATTCTTGAGTATCCTGAACGAACTAAAATGCAAATACTTGCTCCCGTTATAAGTGGAAAAAAAGGAACGCATGTGAAGGTATTAGAGGATATAAAAAAGCAAGGATTTGTTCGTGTTCGAGTGAACGGGGAAATGATGGAGATTTCAGATGAGATTGAACTTGAAAAGAATAAAAAACATTCTATAGAAGTCGTCATCGACCGTGTCATCATTAAAGAAGGTATATCTGCAAGACTTAGCGACTCGATTGAAACCGCTCTTCGTTTAGGGGATGGAAAAGTCATCGTCGATGTTATGGAGCAAGAAGAGCTTTTATTTAGTGAACATCACGCATGCCCTCATTGTGGCTTTTCGATTGGTGAACTTGAACCAAGGATGTTTTCATTTAATAGTCCATTTGGAGCTTGTCAAAGCTGTGATGGCTTAGGTACGAAGCTAGAGGTTGACTTAGATCTTGTCATTCCTAACTGGAACCTATCATTAAAAAACCATGCGATTGCCCCGTGGGAACCAACTAGCTCACAGTATTATCCATCGCTTCTTGAAGCGGTTTGTAATCATTATGGAATAGATATGGATATGCCCGTAAAGGATATTCCGAAGCATTTAATGGATCGCGTTTTATATGGTAGTCAAGGTGATCAAATCTATTTTCGATACGAGAATGACTTTGGTCAAGTGAGAGAAAATTACATTGAATTCGAAGGTGTTGTCTCGAACATTAATCGAAGGTATAAGGAAACAAGCTCTGATTATATTCGAGAACAAATGGAAAAGTACATGGCTACGCAAGATTGTCCTACTTGTAAAGGGCATCGACTAAAGAAAGAAAGCCTTGCTGTTTTAATTCAGGATCAGCATATTGGACATGTTACGAATTATTCCATTACAGAAGCTTATAATTATGTAACATCGCTTCATTTAACAGAAAAAGAAACAAAAATTGCTAATATGATTTTACGAGAAATTCAAGAGCGACTAGGATTTCTTATCAATGTTGGACTCGATTATCTCACGATGAGCCGTGCGGCGGGGACTTTATCAGGTGGGGAGGCACAACGAATTCGTTTAGCCACTCAAATTGGTTCACGTTTAACAGGTGTTCTCTATATATTAGATGAACCTTCGATTGGTTTACATCAACGCGACAATGACCGGCTCATTCATACGCTTCAAAATATGCGTGACATTGGCAATACTTTAATTGTCGTTGAACATGATGAGGATACCATGATGGCTGCTGACTACTTGATTGATATTGGACCAGGTGCAGGTGTCCACGGCGGAGAAATCATTTCTCAAGGTACACCAGACGAGGTAATGAACGACCAAAACTCATTAACGGGACAATATTTATCAGGAAAGAAATTTATCCCTTTACCACTTGAGCGTAGAAAACCTGATGGTCGATACTTAGAGGTAATTGGTGCGCGTGAGAATAACTTGAAAAATGTGAAGGTGAAATTTCCGTTAGGAACGTTTATTTCTGTAACGGGTGTATCTGGATCAGGAAAAAGTACGTTGATTAACGAAATATTATATAAATCATTAGCACAACACTTAACGAAAGCCAAAGTAAGACCTGGTGAGCATAAGGAAGTAAAAGGGATTGACCAGCTTGATAAAGTGATTGATATTGATCAATCTCCGATTGGCCGAACACCAAGGTCAAATCCTGCTACATATACTGGTGTTTTTGATGACATTCGTGATGTGTTTGCATCAACAAATGAAGCGAAAGTACGAGGATATAAAAAAGGTCGTTTTAGCTTTAATGTGAAGGGTGGACGATGCGAGGCTTGCCGAGGGGATGGAATTATTAAAATCGAAATGCACTTCCTGCCCGATGTGTATGTACCTTGTGAGGTATGTCACGGTAAACGATATAACCGTGAAACGTTAGAGGTGAAATACAAAGGAAAAAGTATTTCAGAAGTTCTTGAAATGACGGTAGATGACTCATTGGAGTTCTTCACCAACATACCGAAAATAAATCGCAAACTCCAAACAATTTTTGATGTAGGTCTAGGTTACATTAAGCTAGGTCAACCAGCTACGACCTTATCAGGAGGAGAAGCGCAGCGAGTAAAGCTTGCGTCAGAATTACACAGACGCTCAACAGGAAGATCCATGTATATTTTAGATGAACCAACTACCGGTCTCCATGTTGATGATATCGCTAGATTACTTCAAGTATTACAAAGACTTGTTGAAAACGGTGATACCGTATTAGTTATTGAGCACAATTTGGATGTAATAAAAGCATCGGATTATATTGTGGATCTTGGCCCAGAAGGTGGAGACAAAGGTGGAACGATTATAGCGACTGGAACACCAGAGGAAATTGTGAAGGTGAAAGAATCCTATACTGGAAAATATTTAAAACCAATACTAGAACGTGATCGGAAGCGAATGAAAGAACGTGTAAAGAAGCTCGAATCAGTCGGTCAATAACGAAAAAGAGACCTAACGCAAGTTAGGTCTCTTTTTGTTAATAAGTTTCTGGTGTTTAGTTACTGCTAAATCTAGCTCCAGCGCCCAGCCAAGAAGAAATGGCGACGATCTTTGCCATTTCATCCTAATCGAGGTTAAATGTACTGTCATGAATAAAAGGGAAAACCACCCTATTTTCATGACAGAACATTTGCTCTGCATGAGGCAAAACGGGGCGCCCTGAGCCTTTTTTTCTTAAATTTTAATATCCAGAAATTGAGAAAGCGGGGAAGGTTGCTGTAATTCCCTTAAATTCTTTGCAGGGTCTTGAACAACTTCTCTAATAGCTTGATTTAAAGCTTGTTCTGCTTTTGATTTGTTCATTTGAACGGCTTGAGATACGACTCCGCTACCAGATGATGCACTTACTGAACTCACAGGTATTTCCTCCTTAGCAAAATACGAATATAAAAAAAATATATTCTTCAAAAGTTTAAAAATCCCTTTTGATTAAAATATAAAATTTTTTTCATAAAATACAATAGATTCATTATATACTTGAAACTAATGATTCACTCATTCGTAATTATTATAAAGGGGATGATAAAATGAATGGAGATACAAATAAATTACTATCGGCATTGTGCTACTTTAGCATTTTCTTTGCAGGATTCATTCTTCCAATTGTTATTTATTTTATTGTTAGTGACAGAGAAGTGAAAGATCATGCTAAGGGTGCGTTTCTATCTCACGTAATCCCTCTTGTGACGATACCGGTCTTTGTTTTCGGTGGAATCATGTCAGGTGTTGCAGAAGGATTTTTCATTATATTAATTATTGGCTTCATCGTTACCTTTATCGTTAATATTGTCGTTGTCGTTTGGAATGTTATTAAAGGTATTCAGGTACTAAGAAGCTACTAAAAAAACATAGGTACTATGTGTTTGTAAAAGGAAGGTGTGAATACAATGGCGGTAACTGAACAGCGTAAGCGTATTTTGAAAATGGTGGAAGAAGGAAAATTATCAGCTGAAGAAGCATTGATTTTAATAGAAAACCTAGAGAAAGATGAGCAAGCTGTCCTCGAAAAGGAAGAAGAGATTCTAGCTGAGCTTAGTACAGAAGTGAAGTGGGAGGAACAGTCACAGCAAGACAAAGGAAAAACAACTAAAACTACCTCTGTAAAAGATTCTGTTTTTGACTTTGTGGATAAAGCATTAAAAAAAATAAAGACTCTTGATCTCGACTTTAATTTTGGAACCTCCATATCTGTTCAACATATATTCCAGCATTCGAATGTATATTTAACAGATATAGAAATTGATATTGCCAATGGTAGTGTGAAATTGCAACCATGGGATGAGACGGATGTACGTATAGAATGTGATGCAAAGGTGTATCAAGTAGAATCTCAAGATGAAGCGAGAAAAACATTTTTAGAGGATGTATTGTTTTCCATAGAGGGTGGCAAGCTGCGTTATTCTGTTCAAAAAAAGAAACTAAAAGTAAATTCCACTCTTTATTTACCAAGAACTGAATTTGAGAAAGTTATCATCAGGCTGTTTAATGGGAAAATTGATGGGGAAAGCCTACTAGTAAAGGAGTTTAAAGCAAAGACGGCTAATGGGAAAATTACATTAGCAAATCTTAATACTAAGAAGTTTGAAGTAGAAACGGCAAATGGTCATATTACAGCGACGAACCTGACAAGTGAAAAGGTAGAAGCTGAAACGATCAATGGGACAATTAAAATCGATGGAGAATTCTCGAAGGCGGACCTACAGAGCTTTAATGGAAATGTTATTTGTAGCATATCCAATTCGACCTGTGATGCGCTGTTTATTAAATCAACAACCGGAAATGTAGATCTCTTTGTTCCAAAAGATCGAGCGATTCACGGTGAGCTTAAATCCAATATCGGTAACTTCCAGGTTGAAATTCCTAAAGTGGACAGAAAAGAGGAAAAATCAGAAATTGTCCAAAAATATCTTAAATTTGTGACGCCAAATACGAATGAACAAGAGCCGTTGCTCATAGATGTAGATACGAAGACTGGCTCCATTGTTGTAAAGGAGAAAGGAGGAATATAAGGTGAACAAATTATTTCGTTCAAGATCTAACCGACAAATTGCTGGCGTGATTGGAGGGTTGGCTTCTTATACAGGTGTTGATGCTTCCTTATTACGAGTTATTTTTGTGATTTGTCTGTTAATGAGCTTTGGAACATTTGCGTTAATCTATTTTGTTTGGATGCTCATTGTTCCAAATGAGGAGGATGTGATTCGTTGATGAAGTGGATCTCATCCATACTTGTTAACAGTTTAGTACTCATTGTTGTTGCAGGGTATTTTGAATCCTTTCACCTTGATGGAGTAGGCTCTGCAATCATAGCAAGCATCATACTTGCCATCCTTAACGTATTAGTTAAGCCCATACTAGTTATACTCACACTACCTGTTACAGTGATTTCTCTTGGACTATTCTTATTTGTAATTAATGCAATTACCCTTTGGATGACTCAGGGAATCATGGGTGATTCATTTGTTATCGAATCATTTGGAACTGCAATCATAGCAGCTATAGCCATCTCCGTATTAAATTTACTCATCCAAAAGATTATTATTGAACCAATGTCAGAGAAGAAAAAGTAATCGTTCAAAACCTCCAAATTGTTGGAGGTTTTTGTTTGTTTTTATTACGAATCGACGCCGCAAGGAATCCTTGCATTCGTAGGTAATGGCTTTGTACTAGTTATTTTTTAAAATAATTTTGTAAACAATCAATCTACAAAAATATGCAAATATTTACCTGAAATTTACATAAGGTATGTTGTTTGTTGTTGAATTCGCGTGATATATTCTTCTAGGTTAAAACATTTGAAACATTCGGGAGGAACGATCATGTTAAAAAAATGGCTTACAGTATTCATGATGCTTACGTTAGCTGTAATCGTAGCAGCATGTGGATCAGCTGAAGAAACTGCAACAAATGAGAAGGACACAGCTACAACAACTGACTCAAATGCTGAAAAAGAAACAGCTGTAGAAGAAAATACAAAAATTGATGAGCTTAAAGTAAGCTTTGTGCCATCAAAAGACCCAGATCAAATCATTACTACAACTGAACCACTTAAAGGTTTATTAAAAGATGAATTAGCTAAATTAGGTTTTGATATTGGAAATGTAACAATTGATGTTGGTACTACATATGAAGCGGTTGGAGAGGCACTTTCTGCTGGCACAACTGATGTAGGTCTTATTCCGGGTGGAACATATGTATTATATGATGATGGTGCTGAAGTCATTTTAACAGCTACTCGTGCTGCACTTTCTAATGACTCAGAAAATCCAAAGGATTGGAATGACAATAAGCCTACTGAAGGTTTAACAGACAAGCAAGCAACTTACTACCGTAGTATTATTATCGCTGGTCCTTCTGAAAAAGGACAAGAATTAGCTGCAAAAGTTAACAATGGTGAAGAATTAACATGGGAAGATTTAGATAGCGCAAACTGGGCTGTAATGTCTTCTTCTTCATCTGCTGGTTACATCTACCCTACATTATGGATGCAAGAAAAGTACGGTAAGAGCTTAACCGACCTTTCTAAACTTGTTCAATCAGATTCTTATGGTAGCTCATTTGCACGTTTAGCTGTTGACCAAGCTGACGTAATCGTAGCATATGCTGATGCAAGAAGAGATAATGCGGATAAGTGGACAACTGACTTAGGTCGTACTGCCTCTGTTTGGGATGAAACAAACGTAATCGGTGTCACTGATCCAATTTATAACGACACTGTAAGCGTAAGTAAACATTCAAAAAAAATGGATGACAAGCTAAAAGCTGCTATCCAAGAAGCATTTATCAATATTGCTCAAACTACAGAAGGTAAAGAAGTTATCGCAATCTACAGTCATGAAGGTTACCAAAAGGCTCAATCTTCTGATTATGATAACGAAAGAAAAGCACAAGAGCTTCTCAGAAGTTTAAAGAAGTAACCCTTAAACAAGATAACAATAAATGCTTCTATAAAAATGAGAACATCCTTTAATAGGTTATGTTCTCATTTTTTCACATGTATTTGAGTTTTAAAAATACATGTCTAGGAAAAGTTTACATAAACTAGAAGTCTCTTAGTTTAATAGGATTGGGGAATAACCATGATAGAGTTTATTAATGTTGAAAAAACGTATACGAATGGTACAAAAGCATTAGAAAACATTCATTTGAAAATTGAACAAGGTGAGTTTGTAGCCGTAATCGGACTATCTGGTGCCGGAAAATCGACATTAATTCGCTGTGTGAATCGAATGCATGATATCACAGGTGGTAAGCTGATAATTGATGAAGTCGATGTAACGACATTAAAAGGAAAACAAATCCGCCAATTACGAAGAAGAATCGGAATGATCTTCCAATCCTTCAATCTGGTAACTAGAACAACCGTCATTAAGAATGTGTTAGTATCGTTTGTTCCGGATAATCCATTTTGGCGTAAGCTGACTGGCATTTATACGAAGGAGCAAAAAATTAAAGCATTAGAAGCATTAGATAAAGTAGGTATTCTAGATAAAGCTTATGTTCGAGTAGATCAGCTTTCAGGTGGTCAACAACAACGTGTAGCTTTAGCACGTACCATTGCTCAAAATCCAGACATTATTTTAGCAGACGAGCCAATCGCTTCATTAGATCCAGTTACTTCAAAAATCGTAATGAATGATTTTAAAAAGATTAATCAGGATCTAAACATCTCTGTCATAATGAACATCCACCACGTAGAAATCGCATTACAGTATGCTGATCGCATTATCGGCATTCGTAAGGGAGAGGTTGTGTTCGACGGGCCATCTGAGAAGGTGACACAAGAAATACTATCTGAAATATATGGTGGTAGATTAGAAGAAATTCAATCCTCAACAGAGGAGAGATTAGCATAATGTATGATAAAATTTTTCCTCCTAAAAAAATGACATTACCGAATGGAAAAGTTGTGCTTGAAAAAAGATCACGCACCCCGCTTATTACAATACTGATCCTAGTGGCAATGTATGTTTCCGTAAAATTTACTGGTTTTAGTTTGGAAGTATTTATTATGAGGATCGGATACTTTTTCTCAATTATTGGTGATATGTTCCCACCAAATTGGAGTTATTTATCTGATATTTGGGGTCCACTCATGGATACGATCAAAATGTCACTCTTAGGATCGATTTTGGGTGCATTAGTGGCAATGCCAATCGCGGTTTTGTCATCGACGAATATTATCAAAAATCAAGTTATCGTTTCTGTATTCAAAGTGATGCTAAGTCTTCTTAGGACGTTACCTTCACTTGTAACAGCCTTGATTGCTACATTTGTTTTTGGACTAGGTCCTATGGCAGGAACGGTTGCGATTTTTCTTTTTACTATCTCTTATGTTGGAAAATTATTATATGAACAAATTGAGAACGTAGATATGGGTGCTTTTGAAGCTATGGAATCTATTGGGATGACAAGAATCCAAGCATTTCGTTATGCTATCATCCCGCAAGTGTTACCGAGTTATCTTTCTACCTCCCTATTCTGTTTTGAAGGAAATGTTCGCTATGCGGCAATTCTTGGTTATGTAGGAGCAGGCGGGATCGGACTTCTTATTAATGAAGGTCTTGGATGGCGTGATTATGAAAGTGTTGGGATGATTGTTGTAACGTTAGTTATTACTGTCTATCTGATTGAAACAGTTAGTGAGCACTTTAGGAAAAAGTTAATTTAAAGGAGTAGTACATGCTATGTTGACAGTAGAAAAGCAGCTCCTTGCTGCACCACGTAATCATCGTTACGTCCTAACGGTTACTATGATCGTCCTTGTCTTATTTGTTTG
Source organism: Bacillus salitolerans (assembly GCF_042680805.1). Lineage (NCBI taxonomy): Bacteria > Bacillati > Bacillota > Bacilli > Caryophanales > Bacillaceae > Bacillus > Bacillus salitolerans. Next base: position 218,781 of record NZ_JBHUEM010000054.1, read on the forward strand.
GTCGATGACGACCGTAAGCCTACAAGCGATGGACGAAGCTGGGCTAAAGGTAGCGTCTAATATCATATACGGACTGACACACCCAGACTTAAACCTTTTATTAAATGTATCAAAGCAAAGTGTATTGTATTTACTTGTAGAAACACTTGCGATTGCCTTTTTAGGTACAATCGTTGGTTCTATATTAGCTGTACCTTTGGCATTTCTAGCAGCATCTAATATTGTTCCGAAACCTGTTTCATGGTTAACTAGACTTTTATTAATTTTCATTAGAACCATTCCAGCTCTTGTGTATGGACTTATGTTTATCCGCGTTACAGGGCCGGGACCATTTGCAGGGGTATTAACAATAGGTTTAACATCAATTGGAATGCTATCTAAACTGTATGTTGATGCCATTGAAGAATTAGACGTAAAAGTATTGGAATCTATGACATCAATTGGGTGTTCGACATTTGAAAAAATACGCTACGGAATCATACCACAATTATTATCCATATTTATGTCCGTTATGATTTATCGTTTTGATATGAATATGAGAGATGCCTCTGTCTTAGGACTTGTTGGAGCAGGGGGAATTGGGGCTCCATTGATTTTCGCGATGAGAGGCTATAAATGGGACCAAGTTGGTTCTATCTTAATTGGATTAGTTGTCTTAATCTTAATCATTGAGCTTATTTCTACGAAACTACGTTCAAAATTAGTAAGAGGATAATCATAAAGCCTGGGGATATTTCTTCTGTTTCAATGTTTTGAAATATAAGAAGTGTCCCTGTTTTTATAATCTGGTTCCAGCGCCCAGCCAAGATGAAATTGCAAAAATCTTCGCAATTTCATCCTACTCGAGGGAAAAGATAAACCACTTTTCCTTGGTCAAATAACCCTTGAAGAGTAAAAGGAAAATCACCCTTTTTCTCTTCAAGGAACATTTGCTTATCGAAAAGAGCACAGGAAGTGCAAGGTTTGAACGTTGCCGACAGGACGTCGGCGTTTTAGGTCAAACTGGGGCGCCCTGAGCCTTTTGTTTTGTAAGCGACTTCATAAGTTATAAGCTTTCATCCTTTCTTCAATTAGTGATACAATAGGTCTGTACTGATGGTTGAATCTGACAGGAGGGTATCGGCATATGGTAAAGGTCCGGACGAAGGATTTGATGGAGAAATTTCATTTGGAATTAATTAGCGGGCAGGAAGGCATAAACAGGCCAATTACGACGAGTGATTTATCACGTCCGGGGATTGAAATGGCTGGTTATTTTGACCACTATCCAGCAGAGCGGATCCAGCTCCTAGGGAAAACAGAGATGTCTTTCTTTGAGCAACTTTCAGAAGCTGATAAACGTGATCGGATGGAAAGGCTTTGTACGGATTTAACTCCTGGAATCATCATTTCACGAGGCTTTGAGGTGCCAAAAGAATTAATTGAAGCGTCTGAACGAGAAGCAGTTCCTGTCATGCGTTCCACGGTAAAAACTACTAGACTATCCAGTAATTTAACAAATTACTTAGAAGGGATGCTTGCTCCTACAACAGCTATCCATGGTGTTTTAGTTGATATTTACGGAGTCGGTGTCATGATTACGGGAAAAAGTGGAGTAGGGAAAAGTGAAACCGCACTAGAGCTAGTGAAAAGAGGGCATCGATTAGTAGCAGATGATTGTGTTGAAATTAGACAGGAAAGTCAAGATACTTTGGTTGGAAGCGCACCTGAGCTTATTCAGCATCTCCTAGAAATTCGCGGTCTAGGAATCATTAATGTGATGACTTTGTTTGGAGCAGGTGCAGTTAGAACCTATAAAAAGGTGTCACTTGTTGTAAATCTAGAGCTTTGGGATCAAAAGAAGCAATATGATCGTCTTGGTTTAGAGGACGAAAAAATGCGTATTATTGACACCGACGTGACAAAGCTTACTGTTCCCGTTCGCCCAGGTCGTAACTTAGCTGTCATCATCGAGGTTGCAGCGATGAATTTTCGTTTGAAAAGAATGGGGATGAATGCAGCAGAACAGTTTTCTAGCCGATTAACAGATGTTATTGAAGATGGCGATCATGAGGATTTATAATGAACACCATATGTTGAACATATAAAAAATATTGTGTATAAGGGAGTGAAAAACGGTGGAGCAAAATATTCCGCAGTTGGATCGTGTTTTTCTAGAACTAGGGCCACTTACAATTTATTGGTATGGAGTTATTATCGGAACTGGTGTAATGCTAGCTCTTTGGTTAGTCGTCAGAGAATCACAGCGTCGTGGGCTTCAAAAGGATGTGTTTGTGGATTTAGTCCTGTTTGCTATACCCATTGCTATTTTATCTGCAAGGCTCTATTATGTGTTATTTAAGCTTGATTATTATTTAGAAAATCCTGCCGAAATTTTGATGATATGGCACGGAGGTTTAGCCATCCACGGAGGACTTATAGGAGCCATTATTACAGCCTTAGTGTTTGCGAAAAAACGAGGCATATCCTTTTGGAAGCTTGCTGATATAGCAGCCCCAAGCATTATTTTAGGTCAAGCGATTGGTCGTTGGGGAAACTTTATGAACCAAGAGGCACATGGTGGAGAAGTAACTCGTGAGTTTCTTGAAGGGCTATTTTTACCTGAATTTATCATTAATCAGATGTACATAAATGGCGCCTATTATCACCCGACATTTTTATATGAATCACTATGGAGCTTTGCTGGATTAGGGATTCTACTATTGTTAAGACGCGTCAATATGAGACGCGGGGAAATGTTTTTAACGTATGTGATTTGGTATTCAATAGGACGATTCTTTATAGAAGGTTTGAGAACAGATAGTTTAATGCTAACAGACACGTTAAGAATTGCTCAAGTAATCTCTTTAGTGTTAATTGCTTTAGCGATTGGTTTAATTTTTTATAGAAGGTCAAAGGGATACGCAAATAAGCGTTATTTAGATCAATCATAACAGCATAGAGAGACAGAAGGGGAGTAGAGTATGCTAGGCAGTGTGAGAAGGGGATTCTTTGTTGGTCTAAATACCACTTGGACATTAGGGAAGGTAATCTTCCCAATCACGATTATTGTGACACTTTTGCAGTACACACCTGTCATGAAATGGGCGATGAATGGAATCACGCCACTGATGGGGTGGATTGGATTATCTGGAGATGCGGCAATTCCTCTTGTACTTGGAAATTTGTTGAATTTGTATGCCGCAATTGGAGCCATACTTTCTCTCGATTTAACGGTGAAGGAAGTATTTATATTAGCGGTAATGCTTTCATTTTCACATAATATGATTGTAGAATCCACAGTAGCAAAACGAGTGGGTGTTAGTATTGGCCTCACGATATTGGTTCGCGTAGGATTAGCCATTATCTCGGCAGTTGTCATTAACCTTGTGTGGAGCGGTGGAGGAAGCCTTGCTCAATATGGACTCATTACAAAAAAGGAAGAAGTCATCACTGGATGGGGAAATATATTGATTGATGCTTTCTCAAAAGCTGGATTAGGAATTTTCCAGCTGGCTATGATCGTCATTCCGTTAATGATTGTTATCCAACTATTAAAGGATTTACAGTGGTTGTCTATGTTTTCAAAATGGATGTCACCGTTTACTAGACTGCTTGGGATGAAGGAGAACACCTCTACAACATTAGCTGCTGGATTATTATTCGGGTTAGCATTTGGAGCAGGTGTGATGATTCAAGCAGCAAAAGAAGATGGGGTTAGTAAGAAAGACTTAACTTTGGCGTTTATATTTCTTGTATCGTGCCATGCTGTAGTGGAGGATACGTTAATCTTTATCCCACTTGGAATTCCAGTACTACCACTATTGATTATCCGAATCGTCACTGCCGTTTTATTAACGATTATAGTGGCATATGTATGGAAGCGTGTGGAAGTAAATAGAAAGGAAGCATCATATGAAAATTAATACATTACTATTTGATTTAGATGGAACGTTAATTAATACAAATGAACTGATCATTTCTTCATTTCTGCACACACTAGAGCATTATTATCCAGGACAATATAAGCGTGCCGATGTAGGGGAATTTATCGGGCCACCTTTGTTCGATACATTTGTAAACATCGATGAAGAGAAAGTAGAGGAAATGATTAAAACGTATCGAGAGCATAACCTTACCCACCATGATGAACTTGTCACGGAGTATGAAGGTGTATATGAAACGATTGAGCGTTTACATCAGAAAGGCTATAAGCTCGGCATAGTGACGACAAAGATGCGTCATACCGTAAATATGGGATTAAAACTAACAAAGCTAGATCAATTTTTTGATGTTGTAGTGACACTGGATGATGTTCAACATGCAAAACCTGATGCAGAGCCCGTATTAAAAGCACTAGAACAATTAGGTTCTACTCCAGAAGACGCTATTATGGTTGGTGATAATCATCACGATATTCTAGCTGGAAAAAATGCGGGAACGAAAACCGCGGGAGTGGGCTGGGCATTAAAAGGTGTCGATTATTTAAAGAAATATCACCCTGATTACATATTAGAGCACATGGATGATTTATTTGAGATAATCGGAGCTGAACAAGAGTGAGAAGAACGAGCCGTTATCCTGTAAAGGAAGCAAACTCTCTTTGGCATATTTATAAGACGGTTCCGTTTTGGAAGGTTGTAAAGAATTTTATTGTCATTCAACTAGCACGTTATACTCCTTTTCTTCCAATGAAGAACTGGATGTACCGCCATTTTCTTGGAATGAAGGTCGGAGAACATACAGCGTTTGCCTTAATGGTCATGCTTGATATTATGTTCCCAGAGAAAATTCAAGTGGGTCGAAACTCTGTTATTGGTTATAATACGACCATTCTTGCCCATGAATATTTAATAAAAGAGTATCGCCTTGGGGATGTTATAATTGGGAACGGAGTCATGATAGGGGCCAACACGACCATCCTACCAGGAGTTATAATCGGAGATGGGGCCATCGTATCAGCAGGAACCCTTGTATATCGAGATGTCCCAGCAGGTGCTTTTGTTGGGGGTAATCCGATGAAAGTCATCTATACGAAAGAAGAAATGGTAAAACGAGATAAAGAGGAAATCCTAACTACAAACAATTAAAGTTTGTAGTTTTTTTAATTATAACGAAAGTATAAAAGTTTTCAGCAAGAGAAGGGGCTAGTGACTTGGAATCCAGCTCCAGCACCCAGCCAAGATGAAATGGCGACGATCTTTGCCATTCATCCTACTCGAGGGAAAAAGAAAAATCACGTTTCCTTGGTCAAATAACCCTATATGAGTAAAAGGGGAAAGCACCCTTTGTCTCATTTAAGAACATTTGCTATGCCTGAGGCTAAACAGGGCGCACTGTGCCTTTTCCTATAAAAAAATAATGAACGGAGTAGAAAAGGTTCTCAACCATTGTGAATGGTTGACGGCATGTGGAAAGACGTGTAAACTACAAATAACTTCACCTTGTTACCATATTAGCGAACTAAAGTGTTTTTATCATTTAAGGGATGTGGGATTGTGTCAAAACGAAAGATGTTTGAAAAACCTATCGGGATGAGAGATACACTTCCTGATTTATATAGAAGAAAACGAGAAGCAAGAACTAGAATATCAAATGTGATTGAAAGTTTTGGATATGACTTTTTAGAAACTCCAACGTTGGAGTTTTACGATACGGTTGGAAAAGCCTCTGCTATTTTAGATCAGCAGCTGTTTAAATTAATGGACCGTGATGGGAATACACTCGTATTACGACCGGATATGACAGCACCGATTGCAAGACTAGCTACTTCTAGTCTGTACACGGGAGGATATCCGCTTCGATTAAGCTATGATACGAATGTATTTCGTGCACAGCAGCGTGAAGGAGGTAGACCAGCTGAATTTGAGCAGGTTGGAGTAGAGCTCATTGGTGATGGGACAGCAAGTGCGGACGCAGAAGTGATTACTCTTATGATTACTTCTTTAAAAGCAGCAGGACTTACGAATTTTACCATCGCATTAGGGCATATTGGATATGTGAATGCGTTGTTTAGAGAAATCCTTGGAAATGAAGAACGTACAAAACAAATAAGACGGTTCCTTTATGAAAAAAATTATGTAGGTTATCGTCAGCATGTAAAGAGTTTACCACTATCTACTATCGATAAAAATCGATTGCTCACTCTCCTTCGACTTAGAGGAGAAGGAGATGTGCTTCGAACAGCCATCGAACTAGTTCAGGATGAGAAGGCGATCCAATCTATTCAAGAGTTAAAGCAGCTTTGGAGTGCCCTTGAAGCGAATAGTGTGACAGAGTTTGTCAAAATCGATTTCAATTTGATTCCGCATATGAGTTATTACACGGGTATTTTATTTGAGGGCTATTCACCACTAGTAGGCTATCCAATCTGTGGTGGAGGTAGATATAATCAGCTTTTAGAGAAATTTGACCGACCTGCTGATGCGACTGGCTTTGCCATTCGTTTAGATTACTTGTTAGAAGCTCTCGATGATACGAATTCACTTAAAATGGAATGTGTACTATTTAGCAGTGAGCGAAGAAAAGAGGCTATACGCTTTGCTGAAGAACTAAGAAAAAAAGATAAACAAGTAGTTCTACAAGATATTGCGGGTGTGAAGGACGTGGATGCATTTACAGAAAAATTTATCGAAACCACCTTCTTTATTGGAAAACCAGGGAGAGAGGTAAACCTATGAAACCTTTCCTAACAATTGCCATGCCCAAAGGGCGAATATTTGAAGAAGCAGCGAAGCTCATGAGGAAAGCAGGGTATCCTTTACCAGAAGAGTTTGATGAAACGAGGAAATTAATACTTACTATTGAAGAAGCAGAGATGCGTTTTATTTTAGCAAAGCCGATGGACGTAGTGACATATGTTGAACACGGAGTAGCCGACGTAGGCATTGCAGGCAAAGATGTCATGATGGAGGAAGAACGCGACGTTTACGAAGTGCTTGACTTGAAAATTAGTGAATGCTATTTAGCCGTTGCAGGCCTGCCAGACGTGAAGATAAAAGAGGTTGCGCCTAAGGTGGCTACTAAATATCCGAATGTAGCCTCTAGCTATTTCCGGGAGCAAGGAGAACAAGTTGAAATCATTAAGTTAAACGGATCCATCGAATTAGCCCCATTAATCGGTCTTGCGGATCGTATTGTTGATATCGTGTCGAGCGGGAGAACATTGAAGGAAAATGGATTAATAGAGCTTGAAAATATTGCTCCTATTACATCTAGACTAGTAGTAAATCCAGTTAGCTATCGTGTAAAAAGCGGCGTAATTGATGAGCTTGTCGAACGATTGTCCCAAATTATTGAACAGTGAGGTAAAATCATGAACATTATTCAAAATCCGGATTCTACTTCTTTAAAGAGAACGATTGAACAAGGTACAGCTGACCAGCGAATTGCTGTGCTAGATATCATTAACGAGGTTCGAAAAAACGGAGATGCAGCCATTAAAGCATATACAGAAAAGCTTGATAGAGTATCGTTACGTTCGTTTCTAGTAACAGAGGAAGAAGTTGAACAAGCCTATAAAGAAATTAATGAAGAGCTTTTGACGATCATTCAAGAGGCAGCATGTAACATTCGTGATTTTCACAGCAGACAAAAACGAGAATCTTGGATGACTACACAAGAAAATGGAACGATTCTTGGACAAAAGTATACACCTTTAGATGCTGTCGGTCTTTACGTGCCAGGAGGTCTTGCTGCATATCCATCATCTGTCTTAATGAATGTGATCCCAGCCCAAGTAGCAGGTGTGAAAAGGATCGTTATTGCCTCTCCTCCTCAGGAAAATGGCTATCTTCCAGCTGGAGTGCTAGTGGCGGCTCGAGAGCTCGGAATAAGAGAAATATATAAAATGGGTGGTGCTCAAGCGATTGCAGGGCTCGCTTATGGAACGGAAACAATTGAAAAGGTAGATAAAATTACAGGACCAGGTAATATTTATGTTGCTCTTGCAAAGCGTGAAGTATTTGGACATGTATCGATAGATATGATAGCTGGGCCAAGTGAGATTGTAGTACTAGCCGATGATACAGCTAAAGCTGCTGAAGTGGCTGCAGACCTATTATCTCAAGCAGAGCATGATGAGAGGGCTTCAAGTGTATTAGTTACCACCTCCCTTTCTTTAGCGAGAGAAGTAAAAAAGGAGGTTTATAAACAACTAGAACCATTGCCTAAAAGTGTAATTGCTAGGTCTTCCATTGAATCGTATGGGGCCATATATGTAACGGATACACTTGATCATGCCATCGACATTGTGAATGAATTAGCGCCAGAGCATTTGGAGATTATGACGGAAGATCCGATGAGTTTACTAGGAAGAATCCGTCATGCGGGTGCGATTTTTCTAGGTAGATACAGTTCAGAACCGATAGGCGATTATTTTGCTGGACCGAACCATGTTTTACCAACAAATGGGACAGCACGTTTTTCGAGTCCTTTAAATGTGGATGATTTTATGAAAAAGTCGAGCATTATTTCTTATAGTCAGCAAGCGATGTTGGAAAATGGGCGTAAAGTTGCAGCCTTTGCACGATTAGAAGGCTTAGAAGCACATGCGAGAGCAGTAGAGCTTAGATTGGAGGATTTGTAATGTCAGAGAGTAGGCAAGCACTTATTGAACGTACGACAAACGAAACGCAGATTTCTCTTCAGTTTGCCATCGACGGGATGGGGGAATCGAAGTTAGAGACAGGTGTACCATTTATGACACATATGCTTGATTTGTTTACCAAGCATGGTCAATTTAACTTAACGGTTGATGCAAAAGGTGATGTAGAAATTGATGACCATCACACAACAGAGGATATTGGGATTTGCCTTGGATTAGCGCTGAAAGAGGCGCTTGGAGAAAAAAAGGGAATTAAACGTTATGGGAATGCGTTTGTCCCAATGGATGAAGCCCTTGCTCAAGTTGTTGTCGATCTAAGTAATCGACCTCATTTAGAGTTTCGTGCCAATTTTCCAAGTCAAAAGGTCGGTACTTTCGATACAGAGCTTGTTCATGAATTTTTATGGAAGCTCGCTCTTGAAGCACGAATGAATCTACACGTAATCGTTCATTACGGTCAAAATACACATCATATTATAGAAGCCATTTTTAAAGCGTTAGCGAGAGCTTTGGATGAGGCAACCACAATTGACCCAAGAATCAAGGGGGTTCCATCGACGAAGGGAATGTTATAAATGATCGGAGTTATCGATTATGGAATGGGAAATTTATATAGCGTGAGTAAAGCGTTAGAGCGTCTTGGCTACGAGTACGTTGTAACAAATAATCAGGAAGAATTATCAAAGATGAAAGGGCTGATTCTTCCGGGAGTAGGGTCATTTAAGGATGCGATGGGAATTCTTGAGCAATCCGACTTATCAACTTTTATTAAGGTGCAGGTTCGCAAAGGGAATCCTTTACTTGGGATTTGTCTAGGAATGCAGTTGTTATTTGATGAAAGTGAAGAAAACGGTTTAACGAAAGGTCTAGGTTTACTTAATGGAAGAGTGACTCGTTTTCGCGGAGTCTTTGAAACCGGAGAAAGCTATAAGGTACCACATATGGGATGGAATAGACTACACTTTCACTATGAAAGCCCATTATTAGAAGGGCTTGAGGAAGGCTACGTCTACTTTGTTCACTCATATCATGTCGAAACAGAAGATAAAGAGGTAGTCTTAGCAAGTAGCCCATATGATGTAGATGTACCAGCTGTTGTGGGGAGCAAGCATGTTTTCGGAACCCAATTTCATCCTGAAAAAAGCAGTGATTTAGGGATGGCAATGTTGAAAAATTTTGCGGCTGTTTGTTTAAAGGAGGAAAAGTAAATGGGGAGTTTTACGATATATCCGGCTATTGATATGCGCGGAGGGAAATGTGTGAGGCTTATACAAGGAGACTATAATCAAGAAACAGTTTATGGAGATTCCCCTTTTGACATGGCTTCATTGTTTGCTAATCAAGGAGCTAGCTGGATTCATATGGTAGATTTAGACGGAGCTAAAATGGGGAAACGTGTAAATGATGATTATGTTATTCAAGTAGCAAGAAGCCTACCGGTTAGCGTACAAATTGGCGGTGGCATTCGAACAGAAGAAGATGTGAAATATTATTTAGAAAATGGTGTGGACCGTGTGATTTTAGGTAGCGCAGCCATTAATCATCCGGAGTTTGTGAAAGAAATGCTATCTACATATGGTGGCACAAGGATTGTAATTGGTCTTGATGCGAAAGATGGGTATGTAGCAACAGAAGGATGGGTTGAAACATCTATGATTAAAGCGACTGACCTCGCTCAGCAATTAGTTGATTACGGTGCGGAGACGTTTATTTTTACGGATATCGCAACCGATGGCATGTTATCAGGCCCCAATATAGAGGCAGTGGCAGAACTAGCAAAAATAACAGGCAAAGCTGTTATCGCATCAGGTGGTGTTAGCTCATTAGAAGATATTAAGGCTTTAAAATTATATGAATCAGCTGGGGTTGCGGGTGCAATAGTAGGCAAAGCATTATATACGAATCAATTTAGTGTAAAGGATGCTATTCAATTATGTTAGCGAAGCGTATTATTCCATGTTTAGACGTAAAGGAAGGCCGTGTCGTAAAAGGAATTCAGTTTTTAGAATTACGCGATGCGGGTGACCCAGTGGAATTAGCGAAAATGTATGACAATGAGGGCGCAGATGAGTTAGTTTTTCTCGATATTTCCGCCTCGCATGAAGGGCGACAAACGATGGTTGAAGTAGTGGAACAGGTTGCTGCAAATTTAGCTATTCCATTTACGGTAGGTGGTGGGGTTAATAGTCTTGAAGATATGAAGCGTATCTTACGGGCAGGTGCAGATAAAGTATCGGTGAATACAGCTGCCCTATTGAATCCATTTCTTATCAATGAGGGTGCTGAATTTTTTGGGTCACAGTGTATCGTTTGTGCCATTGATGCACGTTGGGACGAGGAGTTAGGCTCATGGCGTGTGTACACTCACGGTGGAAGAAAGGCGACTGAGTGGGAGGTCGTCGCATGGGCGAAGGAAGCAGTGAAGCGTGGTGCAGGTGAAATTCTGTTAACGAGTATGGACAAAGATGGCGAGAAATCAGGTTTTAACTTGAGGCTGACAAGTGCTGTTAGTTCTGCGGTAACAGTTCCAGTCATTGCTTCAGGTGGAGCTGGTGCGGCAGAGCACTTTGTTGAAGCCTTTGAAGAAGGGAAAGCAGATGCAGCATTAGCAGCTTCTATTTTTCACTATAAGGAAACGTCTGTTAGAGAAGTGAAGCGCTATCTTCAAGAGAAAGGAGTGTCTGTAAGATCATGATTGGAGATATTAAGTTTGATGAGAAGGGGTTAGTCCCGGCTATTGTTCAGGATGCCGTAAGTAAGGAAGTGTTAACACTCGCTTACATGAATGAGGAGTCGCTGAAGAAGTCAGTAGAAACGAGAGAAACATGGTTTTATAGCCGTTCTCGAGAACAGTTATGGCATAAAGGGGAAACTTCCGGTCATACGCAACAAATTGTGAGTATGCGATATGACTGTGATCAAGATGCCCTGCTAGTACAGGTGATACCAGCGGGTCCAGCTTGTCATATTGGGGCATACTCATGCTTTCGTGAAGCATTGTTAGGGGACGATCTTAGGGAATCAGTGGGTAATCGCTATGCAATCATAAATGAGCTAGAGCGTGTCATTGCTGAAAGAGAAAAAGAAAAACCTGAAGGCGCATATACGACCTATTTATTTGAAAAAGGCCTTGATAAAATCTTGAAAAAGGTAGGAGAAGAGGCAGGAGAAGTCATTATAGCCGCAAAAAACCGTGATCATGAGGAGCTCTCCTGGGAGGTAGCTGATCTTCTATATCATGTACTCGTTTTGCTGCAAGAACAAAAACTTCCTTTAGATCGAATTTTAAGTGTGTTAGAGGAGCGTCATAAAAAGTAAAGTTTTCCAGATGGTGCTGAGGTATGGCCGTCTGGTTTTTATTTTGGTTTGGAGGTTTGTGGATACCTTGTATTAATAACTTTATGTTGTAGGTAAAGTTGAGGTGATTTTTAGAAAAATGTGTTGCTGATAAACCTAATGAAGTTGATTATAAAAGGTCGAGAGTTGCTGATAAACCTTTTGAAGTCGCTGATAAATTGGAAAGTTGATGATAAAACAAAAAAGTTGCCGATAAATCAGAGGGAGTTGCTGATAAAAATTCAAAAGTTGCTGTTAAAGGCTAAGTTACTAGTTAAATTTTTAAAAAAACCCCCTTCTCAAGCTGAAATGGGTAGCACACATCTAACTAAAACATGAATTCTAGCAAAGAGATGAAAAAACTTTCCGTATCATACAAAAAAAACGAAAAGGGACCAAAAAAGACAATCCATTCAGCCCCCCAATCTTCATAGACTAGAAACCGAAAATAAAATAATTTTTTTACAATTAAACTTTTATTTAGGCAAATCAAATTCTACTCACAAGTCCAAAAGATAGTAGCATTCTCCCCAATATAATGACGAACAACCGCACCTATGTTATACTTAATCTTTGGTAATGAATTCGAGAATATAATGTGTTAGATATAGATAGATTTGGTAGTGGGAACGGAGGAACGAATGAGTATACATACAGAAGTTAGACAGCAAACTGCGATTGTACTTCCCTTTCATATAGATGGCGAGTTTTTCTTTAAGAAGGGGCTAAGAGCCTATAGGAGTCGTCAATTTGACCGTGCAATACAGCTTTTGAAACGAGCGCATGAGTTAGAACCGGAAGAGCCGTTGATTCTTTGCCAGCTTGCTGCTGTCCTTTCAGAGGTTGGACAGTATCAATTATCCAACGAATACTTAAAAATCGTAATTGAAGAGTTAGATCCTGAAATGGTTGAATGCCATTACTTTATTTCTAACAACTATGCACACTTAGGGTTATTTTATGAAGCGAAAAAGTTTGCATTCAAGTATTTAGAAACAGAACCGGATGGAGAGTTTGCTCCTGATGTTGAGGATCTTCTTGAGGTGCTCAGTATTGAAGCAGACTTTGAGGATGATGAAGATGACATTATCTTTCTTCAAGATCATGCAAGGGATTTGATGGAGGCAGGAGAGTTTAAATCTGCGATTGAAGTTCTTCATGAATTATTAGAAGGTCATCCGAATTTTTGGTCTGCACATAATAATTTAGCACTTTCGCATTTTTACTTAGGGGAAACAAGTAAATCGCTGGAAATTTTAGAAGATCTACTTCAGAAAAATCCAGGAAACTTACATGCAATGTGTAACCAGCTTGTCATCTATTATTACTTACGAGAAGATGACAAGGTGGACGAACTGATTGAACAGTTAAAGGTTGTTCACCCTATGCTAATGGAACATCGTTATAAGCTAGGTGCTTCTTTTGGAATGGTGGGTAAATATGAACTTTCCTTGCCATGGTTACTTTCACTAAAAAAATCAGGATTCGAGGGAGATCCTACGTTTTATTATTGGCTTTCCTATGCAGCCTTTTATACCAATCATGAACAGCTTGCCCGGCACTGCTGGTCAAAGGTCATTTCGATGGAGCCAAAAAAAGAAGGTTCAGCACCGTGGGAGCAGCCAAACATAGAATAATAGTAAAGCCGCTCTTTAAAAAAGGGTGGCTTTACTTTTGGAAGCCAAGTGAGCAAAAATGTGGACGTTTCGTGTGTCGTTTTATAGGATAATAGTAGATATTAGGGTTTATATTATAAGAAGAACGTATTATATTGAGGAGTGAAAAGAGATGTCTGAAGCAAAAATTTATGACGTCATCATAATTGGAGCAGGTCCTGCTGGAATGACAGCTGCGGTGTACACATCACGTGCTAATTTGAGTACTCTCATGATTGAGCGTGGAGTACCCGGTGGACAAATGGCAAATACAGAGGAAGTAGAAAACTATCCAGGATTTGACCATATTTTAGGTCCAGACTTATCTACAAAAATGTTTGAGCATGCTAAAAAGTTTGGTGCTGAGTATGCTTATGGTGATATAAAAGAAGTCATTGATGGTAAAGAGTACAAAACCGTAATTGCGGGTAAGAAAGAATACAAGGCAAGAGCGATTATTATATCAACAGGTGCTGAATATAAAAAACTCGGAGTGCCAGGTGAAAAAGAACTTGGTGGACGCGGCGTTTCATATTGTGCGGTTTGTGATGGAGCATTTTTCAAAGGTAAAGAACTTGTAGTTGTTGGTGGAGGAGATTCAGCAGTTGAAGAGGGTGTTTATTTAACCCGATTTGCATCTAAAGTTACGATTGTTCATAGACGTGACCAGCTTCGTGCTCAAAAAATCCTACAGGATCGTGCCTTCAGTAATGATAAAGTAGAGTTCATATGGAATACAACAGTAAAAGAAGTGAACGAAGAAGGTGGAAAGGTTGGAAGTGTAACGTTAGTTGACACTCAATCCGGAGAAGAACGAAACTTCCCTGCTAATGGAGTATTTATTTATGTAGGAATGCTACCACTTTCAAAGCCATTTGAAAATTTAGGTATTACCAATGCTATGGGCTATATTGAAACTAATGAGCGTATGGAAACAAAGGTGGAAGGCATTTTCGCAGCTGGGGATGTTCGTGAAAAAACTCTTAGACAAATTGTTACAGCTACTGGAGACGGTAGTATTGCGGCACAAAGTGCACAGCATTATGTAGAAGAATTAAAAGAATCTTTGAAATAATGGAACTGTAAATTACTGTCGAATTTTTGTTAACAAATAAGTAACGTTCATTTAACTCTCTTGTAACACGTGTGAAATAATCTTAGGATATTATATAGTTAAGTAATTGACCCCCTTTTATAGATATACGTTGATGGCACGGGAACTATCTCCCGTGCTTCTTTTTTAATGCAGATAAAAATTGACACAACTACAAAGTTCACGTTCATTGTTCAGGAATTGGAATAATAGTATAATGGAAAGAACATCATTAAGGCGCAATATCTCATACATATAAGCAAGCATTGATAATCGCAGTAGATGAGGTGAATTATGTGCAACGTGTAACAAACTGTGTCCTGCTTAAGGATGACAAGGTTTTATTGCTTCAAAAGCCAAGGCGTAATTGGTGGGTTGCACCGGGCGGGAAAATGGAGCTTGGTGAATCTATTAAAGACACGGTCATCCGTGAATATAGAGAAGAGACAGGAATTTTTCTTAAAAATCCGTTAGTTAAAGGCGTATTTACAATCATGATACAAGAAGAGGGTCAAATTGTTTCCGAATGGATGATGTTTACCTTCGTTGCAACTGAGTATGATGGAGAGAATGTTGATCAATCAGAGGAAGGTAAAATTGAATGGCACCCACTTGAGAATGTTCAAGCCCTTCCAATGGCCCCAGGAGATTACCATATAATCGACTATATGATCAAGGGGAAAGGTACGATTTATGGTATTTTCACGTACACTCCAGAATATGAATTGCTTTCATACCGTTTAGATCCTAGCTAACCACTCCAACAATCATTTATAGGGGGAATTAAACATTGAGTACTGGATCTGTTCAAGATATTAAAATGGTCATTATTACAGGAATGTCTGGTGCAGGAAAAACTGTTGCCATTCAAAGCTTTGAGGATTTAGGTTACTTTTGTGTTGATAACTTACCACCTACTCTTCTCCCGAAATTTTTAGAGCTTATGAAAGAATCAGGAAACAAGATGAATAAAGTAGCTCTTGTGATGGACCTGAGAGGAAGAGAGTTTTTTGATAGCTTAGTGGAAGCATTGGATGATATTGCAGAAAAGTCATGGATTACCCCTCAAATTCTATTCTTAGACTCCAAAGATTCAACACTAGTTACGCGTTATAAAGAAACGCGTCGTTCACATCCTTTAGCACCATCTGGCCTTCCGTTAGAAGGAATAAGATTAGAACGAGAATTACTCGAAGAACTAAAGGGAAGAGCACAACTTATTTTTGATACGTCAGACTTGAAGCCACGTGAATTACGAGAGAAAATTATTACTCAATTTGCAGGTCACGGAAATCAAGTGTTTACTGTCAATGTACTCTCATTTGGATTCAAATATGGTATTCCGATTGATGCGGATTTAGTATTTGATGTACGTTTTCTGCCAAACCCTCATTATATTGAACATATGAGACCTCAAACTGGACTTGATGAGGAAGTTTCTTCCTATGTATTAAAGTGGAATGAAACTCACAAATTTTTGGAAAAGGTTTTAGATCTATTAGCATTTATGCTGCCTCAATATAAGCGAGAAGGGAAAAGTCAGCTAGTTGTAGCAATTGGTTGTACAGGAGGTCAACACCGTTCTGTTGCCTTAGCGGAAAAGATTGGTAGCCATTTTGCTCCTGAATATAAAACGCACATCAGCCATCGCGACATTGAGAGGAGAAAGGAACAACGATAAATGAAAATGAGTAGACAGCCTAGAATTGTCATCATCGGAGGAGGAACTGGACTTCCGGTACTATTAAGAGGACTGAAACATTATCCTGTCGATCTTTCCGCTATCGTTACCGTAGCGGATGATGGTGGTAGTTCGGGGAGACTTCGTGATGAACTCCACATTCCACCCCCAGGTGATGTTCGAAATGTATTAGCAGCGTTATCCGATGTTGAGCCGTTAATTGAGGAATTATTTCAGCATCGTTTCAAAACAGGCAACGGGCTATCAGGTCATGCGCTAGGAAATCTATTGTTAGCAGCGCTGACAGATATTACAGGTGATTTTATGCACGCCATTCGAGAACTGAGTAAAGTGTTAAATGTAAAAGGACAGGTGTTCCCTGCGGCAAATCGAAGTATTGTACTAAGTGCGGAGATGGAAGATGGAACAATCGTTTCAGGGGAATCGAAAATACCGTACTCAGGTAAAAAAATCAAACGAGTTTTTTTAACACCTGAAAACATCGATCCGCTTACAGAAACATTAAAGGTGATTAAAATGGCGGATTTAATTGTCATTGGCCCTGGAAGTTTATACACGAGCATTTTACCTAATTTACTAGTTCCGAAAATCGGTGAAGCAGTTGTAAAATCAAACGCGCTAAAAGTTTACATCTGCAATGTGATGACACAAGCGGGAGAAACCCTAAACTACACGGCTAGTGATCATGTTCAAGCACTTTATGATCATATTGGAAGCTCATTCATTGACACCATTTTAGTAAATGATGAAGAGATACCTCTACATGTCCAACAACTATACGCGAAAGAATTAGCAAAACCAGTGATTTATGACACCTCAAGATTATCTTCTCTAGGTTTGCAGATTATTCATGATAAAATCATCCATTATAATGGGGATGTCATTAGGCATGACACGAATAAAGTTGCTTCACTACTATATAATTTGTTAACTCATCATGAAGCAATCTAAGACTTAAGGGTAGCGTGAGGATTGGTTCATTATGATAAGGGGGTGAAGAGTTGTCATTCGCATCAGAAACAAAGAAGGAATTGACAAATCTTCAAATAAAGGAATGCTGCAGTAAGTCTGAATTATCAGCTTTAATCCGTATGAATGGGTCGATCTCATTTTCAAATAGACAGCTTTCGTTAGATGTACAGACGGAAAATGCAGCGATTGCTAGAAGAATATATACACTTTTGAAAAAAAATTATGATGCACCGGTGGAGCTACTTGTACGTAAGAAAATGAGACTTAAGAAGAACAATGTATATATTGTTCGGCTCGTTAAAAATGCACGTATGATACTAGAAGACCTTCACATATTACGGGAGGGCTTTGAATTTATTAGAGATATTTCACCTACACTTGTAAAGAAGAAATGCTGTAAACGTTCTTATTTGCGAGGTGCTTTCTTAGCGGGGGGATCTGTTAACAATCCGGAAACCTCATCTTATCATTTAGAGGTCTTTTCATTATATAAAGAGCATAATGATTCATTATGTGAATTAATGAATTCATTTGACCTAAATAGTAAAACACTAGAACGAAAAAAAGGATATATCACATATTTGAAGGAAGCTGAAAAAATTACAGAATTTCTAAATATTGTAGGAGCGCATCAAGCCTTGCTTCGATTTGAAGATGTAAGAATTGTGCGTGATATGAGAAACTCTGTGAATCGTCTTGTAAACTGTGAAACAGCCAACTTAAATAAGACCATTGGTGCAGCCATTCGTCAAGTGGAAAACATAAAGTTTATCGATCGTACCATTGGATTGGAAATCTTACCCGATAAGCTCAGAGAAATTGCTCAGCTTAGGGTCACTTACCAAGATGTTACGCTGAAGGAGCTTGGAGAAATGGTTTCTGGAGGGACTGTTAGTAAGTCTGGTATTAACCATCGACTTCGGAAAATTGATGAAATTGCAGAGAAACTCCGAGCTGGAGAACCAATCTCTTAAAAAAGAGTTATGACATTACATGTTTATATAGGTAGTGGTCCACCCATTCTACGATTGTGATGCCATGAACTACGACATAATGAGGGGTAAAAAAAGAGGAGGAATTCATATGGTTGAGAAAAAGGTAGAAGTAAAATTAAAATCAGGATTGCAGGCAAGGCCAGCAGCAATGTTTGTACAAGAAGCAAATCGTTTTTCCGCTGATATTTTTTTAGAGAAAGATGGAAAGAAAGTAAATGCAAAAAGTATCATGGGACTTATGAGCCTCGCAGTAGGTAGTGGTTCAGAGGTTGTTTTATCGGCGGAAGGAAGCGACCAAGCTGAAGCTTTAGAAGCACTAGCAAAATTTGTGCAACAAGAAGTTTAATTAGATAGTTTCATTATAAGTAAGCAAAAAGGATGTCCTATCTAGTAGGACATCCTTTTTACTATGCTATTATTTCTTCGCAGATGGATCGTTTGTTAAGACTTGATCAATTAATCCATACTCTAATGCTTTTTCAGCCGTCATAAAGTTATCACGCTCTGTATCACGCTCAATCACTTCAAGCGGTTGACCAGTACGCTCTGACAAAATCTTGTTTAACTTGTCACGTAAGAATAGAATTCGTTTTGCAGCAATTTCTATTTCAGTCGCTTGCCCCTGTGCACCGCCAAGTGGTTGGTGAATCATCACTTCACTGTTCGGAAGAGCAAAACGTTTTCCTTTTTCACCAGCTGCAAGGAGGAATGCTCCCATGGAAGCAGCCATACCAATACAAATAGTTGAAACCTTTGGCTTAATAAATTGCATTGTATCGTAAATCGCCATACCTGCTGTGATCGAACCACCAGGTGAATTGATATATAGTGAAATATCTTTTTCTGGATCTTCTGCTGCTAAAAATAAAAGCTGAGAAACGATGGAGTTCGCTACTGTATCATCAATTGCTGAACCTAACATGATAATTCTGTCTTTTAATAGACGAGAATATATGTCGTAAGCTCTTTCCCCGCGATTCGTTTGTTCAATAACTGTTGGAATTAAGTGCATTGAAATTCCTCCCTTTAATAGATGTTCATTATGTACATATCATACAACTTATGGTCAATGAAGGTCAAACGATAGGCTTTTTACAGCCTATCTAAACCCATTAACCATCTAATAAAAAGTGTTACTTTATCACTATTCATCTAGGATACAGAACATACCTTTATATCCTGTATTAACGGATAATTAAAGCTCCACCTAGGTGGTGCATGTAATAAACCCAGCTATGTAAAGTACCACTTTATAGTTACATATTCATCATAACCAATCAAGGCCCTTTTCTAACCTATATGAGAAAAGAAATTTACGTTTGAGATTGAAAATACTTATCATAATACTTGAAAAGTTACTCAGCCCGAGGGATGTGAAATAAGTGACTAAAACTCATGGTCTTTATGCAAAATTAAGGGGAGTAACAAGCCAACCGATCGATAGAAACCGCATTATTTAAACGTTGTAAATCTTCATTAATTAGATGAAGCTTCCATTGAATTCAAACGTTGATATTTATGTTATGTATAGAAGTTTTCAGCAAGAGAATAGGCTAGTGACTTGTAATCCAGCTCCAGCACCCAGTCACTCGAGGTCTAATGTTCCTAAATGAGTAAAAGCGGAAAAGCACACTTTTTCTCATTTAGGGTTATTTTCTGCCTGAGGCTAAACGGGGTGCTTGCCTTTCGTTCTTTGTAATAATAGATGATATTCATGTAATCCGCAATTATCGTTGCTTTTAATTTCTGAATATACGCAACCTCTACGCCACTTGGTTTGTCTCCATATGCTTTATTCAACTTCCATGCAATATTTAAAAAAAATGGAGGTTTTTTTTTCCAAATATCGAATATAAAAAGGTATAGGAGGGAGATCATGAAGGACAATTCTATCGCAATTATTCTACGATTTATTGGTTTTCTTACAATCGTTCTAGGTATAATATTTTCGTTTGACTTAACTGACAATTTCGGAGGAAGTCTGGCTTTAATAACCGGATTCTACTCATTCATTTCCGGCATGTTATTTATAGGATTTGGTGAAGTTGTTCGAATATTACACGAAATGAATCAACGTAGTAAAGAACAGAACATGTTGCCAGTTGCAGAAACTACTACACAAACAGACACAACACCTACGTCACCTATTCGTAACGATCAAATTGAAGAGTTTTACAGTGATAAGGGTCTATATGTAGACGCAATTTATGAAGCACCAGGCGATGATATGTACTTCGTAAAAGTTAAAGATAAGACTCAGTTAGTAGAGCTTGGCGGTTTTTCACCTGTCATAATACCACAAGCAAAGTGGAGCGAGTCGGTTAAAGTAGCGTATCAGGATATGAAATAAAAAATGCCACTTATTTGTGGCGCTTTTCTCTTACTTCCGTATATTATTGATCGGATGTCACTAGAAATATATTAATGAAATCAAGACGGAACAAATGCATGGTACAAATACTCAATGCTCTTGAGTATCAAAATTATGACCACGTTTCGAATGAGAATGAAATGCTTTCTTATGAACGTGTGAAATGAAGTTGTTTTCTTAACAAGTTTCAACACTTCTCTGAAGATAATAACGTTGTGTTCGAATTGCAGTGTAGCCTTCCGTATAGCTTCACATATTTTTTATTTCCAGTTGAAAATACGCATTAACCTACGTTATAATACATAAGCACCAACCTCCTTAACACTGCGTCTTTTTTCGGTGTATTGTGCATTTGTCTGGTAGACCTTACGCATTCTTAAAAGGTGGTATAGAGAGGTTAAACTTATATTATCCTGCGCTCGTAGCTCAGTTGGATAGAGCGGTGGTTTCCGGTACCACGTCTGCCGGGGGTTCGAATCCTCTCGAGCGCGCTGAAAAACAAGGCTTTGCTTTTGCGAAGTCTTGTTTTTTTATTGGCTAATAGAAAAGAAAATTCCTAGTTTTTTTCGAAAATTGAAGAGCTACGTACTTTTATTCCGTAACAAATAGGACAGATTGCCGAGTGAAATCCCTGAGAAGGGTGTTCTCAAAGACATTTTGTTGTGAGAAACGGAGCCCATCGCCGTCGTTTTGGGAGTTGGTGTTAGCCAGTCTTTCTAATATCTTTCGGTTAGAAATATTCTTTGATGTTTTATTCCTCACAATTGTCGTATTATCTACCTTTAGATTCAGGTTGTTTATTTTTTTAAAAAATAAAAAAAAGCCGAGTTGATCTAAATCAACTCGGACGAATATTCTCTTTGGTAACCCAGATGGTGTACCAACCAAAACCTTATCTTACCCTTATTATACACTTATTGTCGAAAGTTGTCGATATAGGTCGAATAAGTAAATGCTGGTTATCACTAGCGTTCATATAGTGATAAAGAGAGACCTACGAAAATATTCGTAAGGTCTCATGCGTTTTGTCATTTTTTTATAGATCTATATATTTACGCTTTTTAACAACTTCAATGGGTTTTTCAATATGCCTTAATTTACGATCAAAAAGAAACGTTCCAAACGGTAGAAGGGACGCGAGTACACCGATCACTCCAAACCAAAAGGATTGACGATAAGCGAAAAATACATGTGCTAATGCTAGAATGAACAGAACAAAAAATAAACCATGAATGCCTCCGGTAATGGTGACAGCCAAAGGGAAGTCTGCCATATACTTTAACGGCATGGCAATAAATAATAAAATTAAGTATGATAAGCCTTCAATAAAGCCAATCACACGTAGTCTTCCGAGTGAATCTTTAAGCATGTTGTTCCTCCTATGGACCTTGCGGTTGTATAGCCTCATTATACCTTAATGATTCGCCTTGAAACAGCTAAAAATCTTGGGATTTCACAGTCGCATATGCAGCCTCTAAGTTTCTAATTCTCCTTAATGTTTCAGAGCATTTTGTAAGGTTTTCGGTTACGAGTGTCGAAACTATTGAGCGATAGTAGCTATTCATTGCGTCAGTCTTGTCAGTGAACTCTGCATGCATTTCAACATGCTTCCGCAGATGCTCTACAAAATATTCCTCAGAAAATAAGTCGATCATCGTCTGTGCCTCCCTTACAAATTCTAGTCGTTCAACAATCTAGTTCTTTATTGTAAAATAGAGTAGAGGTGATGCTTGTGAATAATCGGTTAATCCAAACGCAAACCACAAAAATATCATTATCGAAAGAATTAAGACAGGCGATCACACTACTACAATATTCCTCGTATGAATTATCACAATATATTAATCAAGTTTCACTAGAAAATCCCTTTATTCGAATACATGATACAGTTTATCAAACTAGTGGGAATTATAAACCTTCTGGGTCTAAAAAAAGGGAGTTAGAGCTACCTGGGAAGTTAGGGCCAACGTTGCACGAATATATCTGCACTCAAATTGAATATTTATCAGAACCACTTGATGTAAAAAAAAGAGCTCTATTATTAGTTAATCATATTGATGAAGATGGCTATATGAGAGAGGATTTATCAACAATTAGTCATATGACTGGTGAGAGTAATGAGAGATTACTTGAAGCATTATCAATCATCCAAACACTTGAACCTGTAGGAGTAGGTGCTCAAACCTTACAGCAGTCCTTGTCCATACAACTTAAACATCATTATCCTGAAGACGTAATGGGTCACAAGATCATAGACGAATACTTTACTTATTTAGCTGAGAAAAAATGGGACCGTATTAGAAAAGAGCTTACTATTAGCATAGAAGATATTAAAGCTACCTTTTCTCGAATTCAACAATTAAACCCAAGACCTGGAGCTGATTTTAAAGAAGAAGACACTGTTTACATTGTTCCAGATCTTTACTTAAAAAAAGATAACCATCAATATTACTTGCAGCATAATGATCGGTCTTATACACCTTTTTCAATTGATGAGGAATATGTTACGTTTAAGAATGAGGTAGAAGATGAAGAAGCGAAACACTTTATAAAGGAGAAATATCACCAAGCAAAGTGGTTACTTAGCAGCGTCGAACAACGAAACTCTACCATCATGAGAGTAATGGAGGCCATATTAGTTAGACAAAAGGATTACTTTGATAATGGAAGCTCGTTTTTAAGACCACTTACTTTACGTGAGATTGCAGATGACATTAACGTTCATGAATCAACCGTAAGTAGAGCAGTTAGAGGGAAATATGTTCAAACACCAAATGGAGTATTTGAATTGAAATATTTCTTTCATTCAAAAGTTAAATCCTCCTATGACAAGGATGTCTCCTCTGTAAGGGTCAAAGAACTTATTGTTCATATGCTTCGAAAAGAGGATAAACAGAAGCCTTATTCGGATCAACAAATATCAACCCTTCTTAAAGAGAACCATGATCTTGTGGTATCAAGAAGAACGGTTGCAAAATACAGAGAACAGCTTCATATTCCAGCTTCTACTCTAAGAAAACAATATTAAGGAGTTAAACATGAGAGTCGTTACATTTTTCACAAAAGAAAACTGTCCATTATGTGATAAAGCAAAAGTTATCGTGGAAGAGCTTTCAAAGGAATTGAATTTCCAAATACAAGAGTTCGATATCTATAAGGATGATGAATTGTTGGAGAAGTACCAAGTTATGATTCCTGTTATTGCGATCAATGCGCAGGAACTAGGTTATGGTATTATCGATAAGTTTGATTTAAAAGAAAAATTACTTCAAAAACTAGATTAATTCAAACAAACTGAAAAATTAGATGCAAGCTAATTGAAGTTTTACTACACCTCTGCTACAATTAAAATTGTAACAGAGGGATATTTTTTTTGAGGAAGTGGGACGCTATATGTCACATAGGGACACGATGAGTCCCGATTAGATTTTTTTACCAGAAAGGATCGTTCATTTGAAAAGTCTAGTGGATATTCAAAAAAAATTGTTACCTGATTTGTTGTCTGTTATGCAGAAACGATATGAGATTCTTAGGCATATTCGGCTTACTCAGCCTATCGGGAGAAGATCATTAGCACTTACAACAAACATGACAGAAAGAGTATTGCGTAGTGAAGTTGATTTTCTAAAGTCACAAAACTTACTTGACATGACAACAGCTGGTATGAGCTTAACAAATGAAGGGCATGAGCTCTTAGTTGAGCTGGATGATTTAATGAAGGAAGTTACAGGTCTAAAGGTGTTGGAGGAAAAGCTTCAGGCAAAATTACAAGTGAAAAAGGTAATTGTCGTGTCTGGTGATAGTGATACCTCTGAATATGTAAAACAAGAGATGGGAAGAGCAGCTGTCATGTACTTAAAAACATGTATTCAGCCAAGTTCAGTCATCGCTGTAACTGGTGGAACGACGCTTGCTTCTGTTGCATCCATGATGACCCCTGAAACGAAGCATTCAAACCTTCTATTTGTGCCGGCTAGGGGTGGACTTGGTGAACAAGTAGAAAACCAAGCAAACACGATATGTGCCAAAATGGCAGAAAAGGCAATGGGGACCTACAGGCTCTTACATGTACCAGATGAAGTTAGCGATGAAGCGTATCATTCATTAGTCGAGGAACCTGCAGTGAGGGAAGTTCTGCAATTAATTAGGTCGGCTAGTATTGTAATTCATGGCATTGGAGATGCTAAAACAATGGCTGAGCGCCGTAAAACAAAGCAAGAAACTTTAGCGAAAATTATCGATCAAAAGGCGGTAGCTGAGGCTTTTGGTTACTACTTCAATAAAGAAGGAGACGTAGTACATAAAGTAAAAACCATTGGCATACAACTTGATGATTTAATGAATCCTATGAATGTAATAGCCGTAGCAGGAGGATCCTCTAAGGCGAAAGCAATTCAAGCCTTTGTCAAACAAGGTCACGATACTGTTTTAATTACTGATGAAGCTGTAGCAACAGAATTAATTAAAGGATAATAACATCCTATTAATAGATGTTTAAATTAAAGGAGGAAAAATAGAATGACAGTAAAAATTGGTATTAATGGTTTTGGGCGTATTGGACGTGTTGTATTCCGCGCAGCGTTAAAAAATCCCAACATTGAAGTAGTAGCTGTAAACGATCTAACTGATGCAAACATGCTTGCTCACTTATTAAAATATGATTCTGTTCACGGTAAATTAGACGGTGATGTCACGGTAAACGGCAACACATTAGTTGTGAATGGAACAGAAATTAAGGTATTAGCAGAAAGAGATCCTGCTCAATTAGGGTGGGGAGATCTTGGTGTTGATATCGTTGTTGAATCAACTGGACGTTTCACAAAACGTGAAGATGCAGCAAAGCACTTAGAGGCAGGGGCAAAAAAGGTTATTATTTCAGCTCCAGCAAACGATGAAGACCTTACCATTGTTATGGGGGTAAATGAAAATCAATATGACCCAGCAAATCATCATGTATTATCCAATGCATCATGTACAACAAACTGCTTAGCTCCTTATGCAAAAGTACTTAATGATAAATTCGGAATTAAAAAGGGTATGATGACTACGATTCATGCTTATACAAACGATCAACAAATATTAGATTTACCACACAAAGACTATCGTCGTGCACGTGCTGCCGCTGAGAACATTATTCCAACTTCTACTGGAGCAGCAAAAGCAGTAGCACTTGTATTACCAGAACTAAAAGGAAAACTAAACGGAATGGCGATGCGTGTTCCAACACCAAACGTTTCTTTAGTTGATTTAGTGGCAGAGCTAGAAAAGGACGTAACGGTTGAAGAAATTAATGAGGCTCTTAAAGAAGCGGCAGAAGGTGACTTAAAAGGTATTCTAGCGTATAGTGAAGAGCCACTAGTTTCTCGCGATTATAATGGAGATCCACATTCTTCTACTATCGATGCTTTATCAACGATGGTACTAGAAGGAAATCTAGTGAAAGTTGTTTCTTGGTATGACAATGAGTCGGGTTATTCTCACCGTGTAGTTGACCTTGTCGACTATATTGCAAAAAAAGGTCTATAAAAATCAAATAGTTAGTGGATTAACTTTTGTCAAGCGACTATAATAATGTTTGGAAACATATGGGGAGATGGGTAGATACTCACTCCCTTTCTAATTGTTGGAATACAATTGGAGGCATAAAAACAAACTATTACATAGTCTCGTAAACATAAGGAGGAATCCTGTAATGAACAAGAAAACAGTTCGTGATGTGGATGTCAAAGGGAAAAGAGTTTTCTGCCGTGTTGATTTTAACGTTCCAATGAGGGATGGAGAAGTGACAGACGATACGAGAATTCGTGCAGCTCTTCCAACGATTCAGTACTTAGTTGAGCAGGGGGCAAAGGTTATTTTAGCCTCTCACTTAGGTCGCCCTAAAGGAACGGTAGTAGAAGAGCTTCGTTTAGACGAAGTGGCAAAGCGATTAAGCAATCTCCTTGGAAAACAAGTATACAAAGCAGACGAAGCCTATGGCGAAGAAGCAGAGCTCGGTATATCTAAGCTAGAGGATGGAGACGTCCTTTTATTAGAAAATGTTCGCTTTTATCCAGGTGAAGAAAAAAATGATCCAGAACTGTCAAAAGAATTTGCAAAGCTAGCAGACGTTTAT
The DNA here is from genome assembly GCF_042680805.1 of Bacillus salitolerans. Classification (NCBI taxonomy): domain Bacteria; kingdom Bacillati; phylum Bacillota; class Bacilli; order Caryophanales; family Bacillaceae; genus Bacillus; species Bacillus salitolerans. The sequence continues at coordinate 245,604 of NZ_JBHUEM010000054.1, forward strand.
GTGAATGATGCCTTCGGGACAGCTCATCGTGCTCATGCTTCGACAGCAGGTATTGCTGAGTATTTACCATCTGTGGCCGGATTCTTAATGGAAAAGGAATTAGAGGTTCTTGGTAAAGCACTATCCAATCCAGACCGACCATTTACTGCCATTATTGGTGGAGCAAAGGTTAAGGATAAAATTGGAGTTATTGAAAATCTTTTAGATAAGGTAGATAACCTCATTATTGGTGGTGGACTAGCGTACACGTTCATCAAAGCACAAGGTCATGACGTTGGGCAATCGTTGCTTGAAGAAGATAAAATTGATTTAGCGAGGTCATTCATCGAAAAGGCAAAAGAAAAAGGTGTAAACTTTTATATGCCAATCGATACTGTTGTAGCGGATGAGTTTTCTAGCGATGCAAATGTTAAAGTTGTGTCTGTAGATTCGATACCGAGTGAATGGCAAGGGTTAGACATTGGACCCGAAACAAGAGAAATTTACGAAAAGGTTATCTCTGAATCAAAGCTAGTGATCTGGAATGGACCAATGGGGGTCTTTGAGATGGAAGCGTTTGAAAACGGTACAAAATCTGTTGCACAGGCTCTTGCTCACGCATCTAATACATATACCGTTATCGGCGGTGGAGACTCGGCGGCAGCGGTTGAAAAATTTAATCTTGCTGATCAAATGGACCACATTTCAACAGGGGGCGGTGCTTCCCTTGAATTTATGGAAGGTATCGAGCTACCTGGTGTTGTTGCATTACATGATAAATAAAAACTAGTTAGGGAAGGTGTTGTCATGCGTAAACCCATTATCGCTGGAAACTGGAAAATGCACAAAGTACTTTCCGAAGCAAAAGGTTTTATTGAGGAAGTAAAAGGACTTGTCCCATCTTCTGAGAAGGTGGATGCTGTTGTGTGTGCTCCTGCCTTGTTTCTTGAGAGCTTGGTAGACTTAACGAGTGGAACAGATATTAAAATAGGTGCCCAAAATACGCATTTTGAAGATAGTGGAGCATTTACTGGTGAAATTAGTCCAGCTGCACTATCTGATTTAGGTGTTAGCTATTGTATTATTGGTCACTCTGAGAGACGTGAAATGTTTGCTGAAACAGATGAATCTGTAAACAAAAAAACATTGTCCGCTTTTAAGCATGGTCTCATTCCGATTGTGTGCTGCGGAGAAACACTTGAGCAACGAGAAGCTGGTTCAACAAATTTGATTGTTGAAGAGCAAGTGAAAAAGGCTTTAACAGGGTTAACGGAAGATCAAGTAAAGCAAACCGTCATTGCCTATGAGCCCATTTGGGCAATTGGAACTGGGAAGACTGCTTCTTCTGAGGATGCAAATGAGGTATGTGCGCATATTCGTCGAGTCGTCTCTACTGAGTTTTCAAATGAGGCAGCAAGTGCGGTAAGGATTCAATATGGTGGAAGTGTAAAGCCATCTAACATTAAAGAATTGTTATCAATGTCAGATATTGATGGTGCATTAGTTGGTGGTGCCAGCTTAGAAGCAACCTCCTTCCTGCAATTATTGGAAGGTGCTAGTAATGACTAAAAAGCCTGTTGCGTTAATCATCTTAGATGGGTTTGCACTTAGAGATGAGAAGTCCGGAAATGCAGTTGCCCATGCTAAGAAGCCAAACTTTGATCGATATTGGAATCAATACCCGCATCAAACCTTAATGGCTTCTGGTGAAGCCGTTGGACTTCCAGAAGGCCAAATGGGAAACTCAGAAGTGGGACATCTCAACATCGGTGCTGGACGTGTTGTGTACCAAAGTCTAACAAGAGTAAATGTAGCGATTCGAGAAGGTGAATTTGGGCGAAATGAAACCTTTATTGAAGCGATGAATCATGTAAAGAAGCATGGAACCAACTTGCATTTATTTGGCTTATTATCTGATGGCGGAATTCACTCACATATCCAGCATTTATACGCTCTATTAAAGCTAGCAGCTTCTGAAGGAATCAAAAATGTGTATATTCATGGATTTCTAGATGGTCGTGATGTTGGACCGCAAACAGCGAAAACCTTTATTGAAGATCTCCAGAAAAAGATAGATGAAATAGGTGTAGGTGAAATTGCTACCTTATCTGGTAGATACTACTCCATGGACCGTGATAAACGCTGGGAGCGTGTTGAGAAAGCGTACAAAGCGATGGTTTATGGAGAAGGACCAACATACACGGATCCGCTTGAGTGTGTAAATGATTCTTATCAAAATGGAATATTTGATGAATTTGTGATTCCATCCGTTATTACTAGGAAGGACGGCACACCTGTTCAAACAATTATGGATAACGACGGAGTCATTTTTTATAACTTTCGTCCAGATCGAGCAATTCAAATCTCGAATACGTTCACGAATGAGGATTTCCGATCATTTGATCGTGGGGCAGGGCATCCGAAGAACTTACACTTTGTGTGTTTGACCCACTTTAGTGAAACAGTTCAAGGATATGTTGCGTTTAAACCAACAAACCTAGATAATACCTTAGGAGAAGTTCTTTCCCAACACGGATTAAAACAGCTACGAATTGCAGAAACTGAAAAGTATCCACATGTGACTTTTTTCTTTAGTGGTGGTAGGGAACATCCTTTTCCTGGTGAAGAACGTATATTAATTGATTCACCTAAGGTCGCTACATATGATTTAATGCCTCAAATGAGTGCGTATGAGGTTACGGAGTCCCTTTTAAAAGAAATAGAGCTAGATAAGCATGATGTTATTATCTTGAATTTCGCCAATCCTGATATGGTTGGACATTCTGGAATGCTGGAGCCGACTGTAAAAGCGATAGAAGTAGTTGACGAATGTTTAGGGAAAATCGTGGATGCCGTGATTGAAAAAGGCGGAGTGTCGATTATTACTGCTGACCATGGAAATGCTGACGAAGTCATCACATTAGAAGGAAATCCGATGACAGCTCATACAACAAATCCAGTACCGGTAATTGTGACAAAGGAAGGCGTTCAGCTTCGTGAGGATGGTATATTAGGTGACTTATCGCCTACTATATTGGATTTATTAAATATTCCGTTACCAACTGAAATGACAGGAAAGACGTTAATTAAAAAATAATTATATAGAAACTAAGGAGATGAAGAAAGATATGCCATTTATTATTGATGTTTATGCTCGTGAAGTATTAGATTCTCGTGGGAATCCAACCGTTGAAGTAGAGGTTTATACTGAATCTGGTGCAATGGGTCGTGCCTTAGTACCAAGCGGAGCTTCAACTGGAGAATATGAAGCGGTTGAGTTACGTGATGGAGACAAAGGTCGCTACTTAGGAAAAGGTGTTCTGAAAGCAGTTGATAATGTAAATGATGTGATTGCTCCAGAAATCGTTGGATTAGATGTGACAGATCAGCTTGCAATTGATGAGTTATTAATTGAGCTTGATGGAACAGATAACAAAAGTAAGCTAGGTGCTAACGCAATTCTAGGTGTATCGATGGCTGCTGCACGTGCAGCTGCTGATTATTTAGATATGCCACTTTACAAGTACCTAGGTGGTTTCAGTGCAAAAACGTTACCTGTACCAATGATGAACATCATCAATGGTGGTGCTCATGCTGATAACAACGTGGATATTCAAGAATTCATGGTTATGCCAGTTGGTGCTGAAAGCTTTGCGGAGGCTCTACGTACAGGAACAGAAATTTTCCATAGCTTAAAAGCAGTGTTAAAAGAAAAAGGCTACAATACAGCAGTTGGTGATGAAGGTGGCTTTGCACCAAACCTAGGTTCAAACGAAGAAGCACTTCAAACAATCATCGAAGCAATTGAACGTGCTGGTTATAAGCCAGGTGAAGAAGTGCAATTAGCAATGGACGTTGCAGCTTCTGAATTATTTAATAAAGAAGATGGTAAATACCACTTGCAAGGCGAAGGTGTTGTAAAGACATCTGCTGAAATGGTGGATTTCTACGAAGAGCTTGTATCTAAGTATCCAATCATCTCAATTGAAGACGGACTTGACGAAAATGACTGGGAAGGTCACAAGCTACTTACAGACCGCCTAGGTGGTAAAGTACAGCTTGTCGGTGACGACTTATTCGTAACAAACACAGATAAGCTTTCCGAAGGAATTGAAAAGGGTGTTGGAAACTCCATCCTTATCAAAGTAAACCAAATCGGTACGTTAACAGAAACGTTTGAAGCAATCGAAATGGCAAAGCGTGCTGGCTACACAGCTGTAATCTCTCACCGCTCTGGTGAAACAGAAGATAGCACGATCGCTGATATCGCAGTTGCAACGAATGCGGGTCAAATCAAGACGGGTGCTCCTTCTCGTACAGACCGCGTTGCAAAATACAACCAATTACTTCGTATTGAAGATGAGCTAGGCTTTACTGGCTACTACGCTAGCCGCCAAGCATTTTATAATTTACGATAATACAAAAGAGGTGCCCTCATTAAACGGGCATCTCTTTTCTTTTTATATGTGACAGAAAGTAATAAAGGAGAAGAGGCAGATACATAGTTAAACGAGAAAATATGTTTGGAGAAATGTAAACGGTTCGGTTTAGAGTTATGTAAAATCGCGTTAGAGGTAAGTAAAAGCGGGACTGGAGAAAGTAAAGTACGAGTGGAGAAAAGCAAATGGTTCAAGAGTAAAGTAAAATCGCGTTAGAGGTAAGTAAAAGCGAAAATGAGGTAAGTAAAGTACGAGTAGAGGAAAGTAAATAGTTCTAGAGTAAAGAAAAATCGCGTTAGAGGTAAGTAAAAGCGGAAATGAGGAAAGTAAAGTACGAGTAGAGGAAAGTAAATGGTTCAAGAGTAAAGAAAAATCGCGTTAGAGGTAAGTAAAAGCGGAAATGAGGTAAGTAAAGTACGAGTAGAGGAAAGTAAATAGTTCTAGAGTAAAGTAAAATCGCGTCAGAGGTAAGTAAAAGCGGAAATGTAAAAGCGGAAATGAGGTAAGTAAAGTACAAGTAGAGGAAAGTAAATAGTTCTAGAGTAAAGAAAAATCGCGTTAGAGGTAAGTAAAAGCGGAAATGAGGTAAGTAAAGTACAAGTAGAGGAAAGTAAATAGTTCAAGAGTAAAGTAAAATCGCGTCAGAGGTAAGTAAAAGCGGAAATGAGGTAAGTAAAGTACAAGTAGAGGAAAGTAAATAATTCTAGAGTAAAGTAAAATCGTGTTAGAGGTAAGTAAAAGCGGAAATGAGGTAAGTAAAGTACGAGTAGAGGAAAGTAAATAGTTCTAGAGTAAAGAAAAATCGCGTTTGAGGTAAGTAAAAGCGGAAATGAGGAAAGTAAAGTACGAGTAGAGGAAAGTAAATGGTTCTAGAGTAAAGAAAAATCGCGTTAGAGGTAAGTAAAAGTGGAACTGGAGAAAGTAAAGTACGAGTGGAGAAAAGCAAATGGTTCAAGAGTAAAGTAACATCGCGTTAGAGGTAAGTAAAAGAGGAACTGAGGTAAGTAAAGTACGAGTAGAGGAAAGTAAATAGTTCAAGAGTAAAGTAAAATCGCGTTAGAGGTAAGTAAAAGCGGAACTGGAGAAAGTAAAGTACGAGTAGAGGAAAGCAAATAGTCCAAGAGTAAAGTAAAATCGTGTTAGAGGTAAGTAAAAGCGGAAATGAGGTAAGTAAAGTACGAGTAGAGGAAAGTAATTGGTTCAAGAGTAAAGAAGTAAAATCGTGTCAGAGGTAAGTAAAACAGAAACAAGGTTTGTATAGTGATCATTAATACCCAAACAAACCCAAGTACTAAATAAAAATATAAGAGACAATCTAAGATTTCACTTAAAAAAACCTCAACTTGTCCATTCATTCTTTTTGTGGTACATTTATAATAATGTGAAGTGCGTTTAGGAGGTGTCGTCTCGTGCATGTATTATTTGTGACATTATTAATTATCGTTTCTATCGCTTTAATTATCGTTGTTTTACTTCAATCAGGTAAGAGTGCAGGTCTATCTGGAGCAATTTCTGGTGGTGCTGAACAGCTTTTTGGAAAGCAAAAAGCGCGTGGTATTGATGCAGTGTTACATCGTGTAACGATTGTTCTTTCAGTACTATTCTTCATTTTAGCGATTGCTGTATCTTACTTTGCATTATAATTAACATGCAAGAGGCGTTGGGGAGACCAACGCCTCTTTATTATGTAAACGGATGAACAATTCATTTCGAATGAAATACTTGGTAGAGTAAAATAAATGGTAGGGTAACATAGTTAAACAAACGATTGTTTAAACTAATAGTAGCATTGATACATAAGGTGAATATCGGATTTAAACAAACGTTTGTTTAAAGGGGAGAAAGGGGAAAACAGGAATGAAAATGAAATTACCAGAGCCGTATTTTTTTGAGGCAGGAGATCGAGCGGTTCTATTGTTACATGGATTTACGGGTAATACAGGTGACTGTAGAATGATGGCACGTTATTTAGAAAAAAACGGGTATACATGCTACGGACCTCAGTACAAAGGGCATGGTGTTCCACCAGAGGAGCTTGTTAAGTATGGTCCAGATGATTGGTGGAAGGATGTTATAGATGCATATGAATTTCTGAAGGAGAAAGGCTATGAACAGATTGCCGTTGTTGGGCTCTCGCTTGGTGGGGTATTTTCCCTTAAGTTGGGATATACTGTACCAATAAAGGGTATTGTACCAATGTGTGCTCCAATGTATATAAAAAGTGAAGAAATCATGTATGAAGGTGTATTGGATTATGCAAGAGAATATAAACGTCAAGAAGGAAAAACTCCTGATCAAATTGATGCCGAAATGGAACAATTTAGACAAAAGCCGATGGGGACGTTAAAGGCACTTCAACAATTAATCTCCGATGTTCGTCAAAATGTGGAGATGATTTATGCACCAACCTTTGTTGTACAAGCGAGACATGACAACATGATAAATACAAATAGTGCAAACATTATTTATGATGAGGTTGAGGCAGTAGATAAGAAAATTAAATGGTATGAAGAGTCAGGGCATGTCATTACTCTTGATAAAGAACGTGAGCAATTACATGAAGATGTATATCAATTTTTAGAAAGCCTAGATTGGCAATAAACAAAAAGGGAGTGACACAAAAGTATGGATGTCATTCAAGAGCATGTGGATAAATTGCTATCTTTTATGAAGGAAGAGGCGTATAAGCCCCTTACTGTTCAAGAATTAGAAGAAGCAATGGGTATCCATGATTCTGTTGATTTTAAAGATTTTGTAAAAGCCTTAGTCGCAATGGAAGACCAAGGATTAATAGTTAGAACGAGAAGTAACCGATACGGGCTACCTGATAAAATGAATTTAATTAGGGGAACTGTAATCGGGCATCCAAAAGGCTTTGCATTTGTTCAAACGGACGAAAAGAGTGATCAAGATATCTTTATCCCACCATCTGATCTGAAAAATGCGATGCATGGTGATACTGTTCTCGTTCGCTTGCATCCAAAATCTTCTGGCACAAGAGAAGAAGGAGAAGTTGTAAGAATTATTGAGCGTGGGGTAAAAGAAGTAGTTGGGACTTATGAAGAAAGTAGAAACTTTGGGTTTGTCGTAGTGGATGATAAACGAATCACTCAAGATATTTTTATACCGAAGAGTGCTTCAAAAGGTGCGATTGAAGGGCATAAAGTAGTTGTTAAGCTTGTTACGTACCCTGAAGGAAGAATGAGTGCAGAAGGAGAGGTCGTGCACATTCTTGGTCATAAAAATGACCCAGGTATTGATATCTTATCAGTTATTCATAAGTTTGGGTTACCGCAAGAGTTTCCTCCGGAAGCCTTACAACAAGCAAATGATGTACCAGATACAATTGCAGAAAATACAATCGGTAAACGCCGAGATTTAAGGAATGAAACGATCGTCACTATCGATGGTGCGGATGCAAAGGATTTAGATGACGCTGTTACTGTGATAAAACTAGAAAACGGCCATTATAAATTGGGTGTTCACATTGCTGATGTTACTCATTATGTAAAAGAAGGTTCTCCAATTGACGTTGAAGCAGCAGAACGAGGGACTAGTATCTATTTAGTGGATCGTGTTATCCCAATGATTCCGCACAGATTGTCAAATGGAATATGTTCTTTAAACCCAAAAGTTGATCGATTTACTCTCTCATGTGAGATGGTGATTAATGATAAAGGTGAAGTCGTAAGCCATGACATTTTTGAGAGTGTTATTAAAACGACTGAGAGAATGACATATAAGGATGTTAATAAGATTCTTGTTGATAAAGATGAAGAAACTAGAAACAAGTACGAGACACTAGTTCCGATGTTTGAACTAATGGGTGAGCTTGCAAAAATTCTGCGAAACCGAAGAATGGAACGTGGAGCAATCGATTTTGATTTTAAAGAATCTAAGGTACTTGTGGATGAAGACGGTAAGCCATATGATGTGGTACTGCGCGAACGCGGAGTGGCGGAAAAGCTTATTGAGGAATTTATGCTATGTGCCAATGAAACAGTCGCAGAGCATTTTCACTGGATGAACATACCGTTTATGTACCGTGTTCATGAAGACCCTAAAGAAGAGAAGCTAAACCGTTTTTTTGAATTTATAACAAGCTTTGGCTACGTGGTAAGGGGCTCTGGAAATTCTATTCACCCAAGAGCTCTACAGCAAGTGTTAGAGGCGGTACATGGTACACCAGAAGAACCAGTGATTTCTACTGTTCTTTTACGTTCTATGAAGCAAGCACGATATGATTCAGAAAGCTTAGGACACTTTGGTTTATCAACGGAGTACTATACGCATTTTACATCCCCAATTAGGCGTTATCCTGATTTAATTGTGCATCGACTAATCCGTACCTATTTAATTGAAGGCAAGGTTGATGATAAGACAAAAGAAAAGTGGGAGCACAAGCTTCAAGAGATAGCTGATCATTCCTCCGATATGGAACGCCGTGCGGTAGATGCTGAACGTGAAACTGATGACTTGAAGAAAGCCGAATATATGGAAGATAAAATCGGTGAAGAATACGACGGAATTATTAGCTCTGTTACGAACTTTGGGTTATTTGTTGAGCTTGAGAATACCATTGAGGGACTCGTTCATGTTAGCTATTTAACAGATGATTATTACAGATTTGATGAACGGAATTTTGCAATGGTTGGAGAACGAACGGGAAACATCTTCCGAATTGGTGACGAAATCACCATCCGTGTTATCAATGTAAATAAAGATGAACGTTCGATTGATTTCGAGATTGTTGGAATGAAGGCACCGAGTCGTTCAGCAAGGCCAGATCGTCCACGAGTCATTGAAAGTAAAGGACGTAGCGGTGAAAAGGGTCGCGGCGGCAGAAACGGTGATCGAAAAAACAAAAATGGTGACACAAAAGCAGGGCCACCAAAGAAAAAGAAAAAACACTTTGAGAATTCACCAAAACAAAAACGTAAACCAAAGAAAAAGAAATGATATCTATGACTCGGGTGGTTCCTGGAACCACCCGAATTTTGTCATATTAATCACAATTGTCCATTCATGAAATATTTGTTAAAATGAAAGTTACCACTCAAGAGGTAGGAGGTGAATGCAATGCCAAAGGGAGAAGGAAAAGTAGTCGCTCAAAATAAGAAGGCTAACCATGATTATTTTATTGAAGAAACGTATGAAGCCGGCATTGTACTCCAAGGGACAGAAATTAAATCGATTCGAAATGGGCGAATTAATTTGAGGGATTCCTTTGCACGTGTGCATAGAGGAGAAGTGTTTTTATATAACGCTCACATTAGCCCATATGAGCAAGGTAATCGTTTTAACCACGAGCCTCTCAGAACACGCAAGCTGTTACTTCATAAAAAGCAAATTGCAAAGTTAATTGGTGAAACAAAAGAAGCTGGAGTTACACTCGTACCGTTAAAGGTTTACCTCAAAAATGGATTTGCGAAAGTATTAATCGGGCTTGGTAAAGGGAAGAAGAATTATGATAAGCGTGAGGATTTAAAGAAGAAGGAAGCCAAACGTGATATTGAACGTGCTTTTCGCGATCGTCAAAAGATGTAAAATGCCAAATGTAGCATAAGTTTCAATGTCATCTAGGATGTACCAATTGATTTGAATGGAGCATATGTTATAATAAGAATTGTCGTTAGGAACATTAAGAATTAACGATATTCGTTTCCTTGAAAATTTAATAAGCAATAAAAGCTTATTACTTTCCCGTAGAACCATTATAAGCATAAGCTTTGTCAGTAATATGACAAACTTATTTTCATAATGGGGACGTTACGGATTCGACAGGGATAGTTCGAGCTTAGGTTGCGAGTCGAGGGGATCGGCCTCGTTAAAACGTCAAAGCCAATAACTGGCAAAACAAACACAAACTTAGCTGTAGCTGCTTAATAACAGTTTATAGCTGTTCCTCCCTCCATCGCCCATGTGGTAGGGTAAGGGACTCACTCTAAGTGGGCTACGCCGGAGTTCGCCGTCTGAGGACAAAGGAAGAGAATAACCAGACTAGCAATTTTGAAGCCTGTCGATAGGCTGACGAATCTGCGAAGTACCAATATATCGACTACACTCGTAGAAGCTTAGGTGCCGTTATTTCTGGACGTGGGTTCGACTCCCACCGTCTCCACCATACATAGGAGATATTAGACCAGCAGTGGTGTTTGTGACTTCAAGCATAAATTTTTGTTAAAACGAAAGCTTATGCTTGAAAATACTTAGCGAAAACTAATGCTTGAAAATTGTGACTTGAATCTAATTTGATTTTGGTAACGATCTTATATAAAAAAAATGTAGGGATTAAAATCTCTACATTTTTTTTTATAAAATTTCATTTTGTATTTTTAATGGAATTCTTTCTATTCTTGGGTTATTGTGAAAGTCTTCACTTAAACTAAACCAGCTAATAATTTGTCAATATTTTCTTATTGAAGTAAAGGGGAGCAATTATTAAATAAGTTTTGGATCAGCAACTGCTGATCCTTTTCATTTTTATAGAATCTTTTAGTTGAATAAGAATGAGCATAATTGAGTTGGAGAAAATACTTACAAAACAGTAAATTGAAGGTAGTTGATGAAAATTGAAAAGAAAGATTCTACTCATTATTTGTTTGTTCTTTCTAACTATATTTCCAGTACAGGCAGAAGAAGACTACAAAACACAATATCCAATGCTTTTGGAAGATGATATATATACATTTTTCTATCCTTTAGAGAAAAAAGCCACCGAAAAATACTTTGGTGAATTTAAACAAACAATGTTTTTTTGCAAGTTTGTTGATGTAAAAAGAAAGCCTAATATGGGGTATGCTTATGAAATAACATATCAGTTTATTTCTTTTGAAAAAGCACACAATTATCCCTATCATTTATTCACTATGACTGTTGATAACAAAGAATTAACAAATTGGGTAATAAATAATATAAAGGTAAAAAAATTAGATGGTGAGGATGTTAAATGTCGAAAGCCACAACAAGTACACTAAAATTGAGATATAGGGGCGATAAGTTGGAAAAAGGATAAGTTGAATTTTTATCTATTCTATATTGCTTTACTTTTAAGAGAAAATACTATTGAGGTGGTTCAGTGTGCTTAAAAAGGTACTTTGGAGTATTTTTATTTTTCATTTGTTATCAACAATCGCTACTGCTCAAACTAATCAACAAATTGAGATTTTTGATATAAATAAAGGAAAAGTTATTAAGACTGTACAATTGAATAGTGATTTACAACAAGAAGTAAAAAATTTTCTTTACGAAATAACAAGCATTTATGTTAAATCAAATCCTATTCCAAATAGTGGATTTATGATAAGAATTCCTTTAGAACCAAATGTTATGGTGAAAAATCGTTGGTTTTATGACCTTGTAGATGAAGTAATAATTATATATTCTGGTCAAGAAGAACCATATTTGATGATTTATGACGATGAAAATAAATCATATTTCTTCACATTTAAAGGCGACACAGCAAAATTATTAGATTTATTAAATTTCAAACCATAAAAGATAATCGACTATTCTTATTGAAGTAACGGGTGAATTTCTGTAATAGTAGATGGGCACTGATCCAGCAGGATTAGTGCCTTTCCTTGTTGAAGTAAAGGAACAGTTTAGCACAATATATAAATTAAATATTTGAGGTGTAATAGATGAAAGCAGTGTTTCTTGACCGCGATGGAACTATTGGAGGGACTGGGGGTGGGATGCATCCATTTGAATTTACAATGTATGACTTTTCCCCAAAAGCTATAAAGTCACTTAATGAATTAGGAATAAAAGTGTTCCTCTTTACAAACCAAACAAGAGTAGGTAGAGGCTACTTTACCGAGGATGAATTATTAAAAGGCTTTGAGGCAATGAAAGAAGAATTAGCAAATCATTCAGCTTATTTGGACGATATCTTTTATTGTCCTCACAAACCCGAAGATGGGTGTGAATGTCAAAAACCAAAGATTGGTTTATTGTTAAAAGCACAAAAAAAATACAATTTAAACCTTAATGAATGCTACGTTGTGGGAGATACTGGAAGTTCAGATATGTTAGCTGCTAAACAAGCAAGGACAAAAAAGGTTCTTGTAAAAACAGGTTGGGGTGAACAATCACTTACCAAACATCGAGGAAAATGGAAAGATGTTGAACCAGATTACATAGCAGATGATTTAATAGATGCTGTTAATTGGATTTCTAATGACCTATTAGACGATAAAGGAACTTTATTCGGAAAGGTTGAATTAAGTGAAAGTTAATGAAATAGTTATAAATAATCTTTTGTCAAAGTTTGAACAAATAAAAAATAGAATGTTATCAGTTTTAAACCAACTCTCTGACGAAGATATTAATTGGAGACCGAATGAAGAAAGTAATAGTATAGCAAATTTAGTGATACATATCGCAGGTAACATCCATCCTAGAATTGAAGCTGGAATTAGTGGTCATAAAGATAATAGGGATAGAGATGGAGAATTCGATGTTAAAAAGATTTTAAGTAAAAACGATGCGATAAAAAGAATAGAGGGAAGCTTTAATATCCTAGAGGCAACAATAAGGAATTTAAGTTATGATGACTATTTAAAGCCGCAAAAAATACGTCAAAATAATGTAACTGTATTAGATGTTTTATTGCAGTGTTCAACTCACTTTTCGGAACACCTTGGGCAAATATTATATATAGGAAAAATGAAACTCAATAAAGATTACATTACAACCTCAATCCCAAGAAAGAAATAATGATGATTCTCTTAAAAAGCATAGTATAGACACAATGTAGTTTGTGAAGTAATGTACTTAAGCTAAACGGGGGCGAATATTGAATAACAAAATGAGGCTGGGACAAAACCCACATCAATAGAAAAAGCCGGTGAAATTTTACGAGAGTAAAATTTCACCGGCTTTGATTATTTTTGGATAAAAATAAGGACCACTTCTGATAAAATAAAGTTACCACACAAAATTTAATCAGAAAGAAGGATCCTTATGTTTAAAAATTATAACACGAATCAATTAGTTTTGCCTCTAGATTAGCCGTTAAATTACAAGAAAAGGATATTGCTTTTTCTATTCACCATTTAGTAGAAAGTATTCCCGATGAAGCTTTTCGTTCCTTTGTCCATTACACCGGTTGTCCCTCCTATCATCCACGCATGATGTTAAAAATCATTTTATGTGGTTATACACAGTCGGCTTTCTCTGGTCGCAAAATAGAAGACTTGACGAAAGATAGTATCCGGATGATGTGGTTAGCCCAAGGGTATGAGCCCAGCTACCGCAAGATTAATCGTTTCCGTGTTCATCCCGATATGAAAGAGCTTATTCGCCAATGTTTTGTGCAGTTCCGTTGTCAATTAGTCGAAGAAAAACTTATTGATCAAGAGG
>NZ_JBHUEM010000055.1:0-4088 GCF_042680805.1 Bacillus salitolerans
GTATTTGTGTATCTTGCCCCTCCCCCCATAATGGGAGTTAACACTCAATAAGTGGCTCACTTTTGAAGTGATCACTCTGGCTCAATATAATGTTGACAAAAACAGCTTTCTCTAATTGTATTAACGAGAGCTAATCTTCAAGAAGGAGATTGGCTTTTTTCTTAAAGTTAAACAAGCCTTGGTATAACTCTTACTATATTTGAAACGGAAAAAGGAATTTATTCGTCTAAATGAAAAAGGTAGTTAGGAGGGGGATCTATGAAAAAAATTAGTTTGGTCTTATCTATAGTTCTATTATCAATTGGTTTAATTGGTTGCCAGCAGAATAGTGAAAGTTTAGAAAAGGTAACTATTGATCCAATGGGGAGCAATTCCGAAACATTAGTTATCGAGGATGCTAAAACAATTGAAATAATTAAAGAAGCAGTAGGAAAAGCAGAAAAACAACCGGGTATTGTCGATATGGCTGACCCTGAATATAAAATTGAAATTGGAGAGGAAACGTATTTCCTTTGGATTGATGTAAAGTCTGGAACAATTATGAATACAGAGGATACACATACCATTTACTCTTTATCGAATAACTCAATCAAACAAGTGAATGAGTTATTGAAGTAACGGGTGCATTTAGTAAGACCACAAAGATAATAAAATCTTTTAAGGGGCACCACCAGCAAAAAGCGGAAAAAAAATAAAACCGTGGAAAGATTCGTTTTTATTTTTGTCCAATTCTGACGTATAAGATTTAATATTTATTCCTCTAAAATTTCAATTTTTTCAGCGTATCCATAGGCAATCTCAGAAGGTTTTTCTATTCCATCATACCAAATTTTTACTTTCTGTCCTTTTCTTAGTTTTTGAAATACATCATCTTCCACTCTGAAGTACCACATTTTATATCTATTTTCTATGCCAATCTTTATTATTTTCTCAGTATTATTTGAAATAATAAAATCTTTATCATTAGTCTGAACAAATATATTTGACTTTCTTCTTCTCCTCTTGGATATAAAGCACCTACGAGACCTTCTAATTGAATATCTATAATAAATTGTTTTTCAATTTATTTACTCCTTACATAGGATTAGCAACCTAATGCTATGAATCACTTATATAAATCGTAAATGGATTATTAGACTCACTTATAATGAGAAGTAACATCCTTTATTCTTGGTATGATGGAGATCCGACCACTCCTCCGATGTTTTCGTGTGAAATATGTGGTGGACAGATGTATCCTGATTATTATAAAGGGGTACACGGCATAGAATACAAATTATCGGATGTGCTGGATCTAAAAAAGGACTGAGTGAGGTGGGTTTCCTCACTCAGTTTTTATTATAGTATTCTATTCATCAGTTTTAAGCAATTGTAATAAATTTGGTTGATAAATGGTATAAGTAATATCATGGTCAAGATCTTTCCTAATAACAGTTAGAATTTCATTGTTTTTATTAATTAAATGTATTGATTTGTTCTTATTAAGATTAATGGTCAACTTTGCTTTTACTGGTAATGTATCGAAGGAAACATTACTATCTTCTATAACATTTGCATTGTTAAACCAGGATACAATATCTTGAATACCAGATTGATCAGCTCCATACATACTTAACTTATTTGCATAAGTCCAATTAACTCTTTTTACATTCTCTACTTTTATTTCTTTATGGATAGTAGTTTCTTTATATTCTAACCAAATGAAGAAAACCGTTGAAAGTACAAACAGAATAAGGATAAAATTAAATATTAATTTTTTGTTTATCATGAAAATCCCTCATCTTGTATAATTAATAATTATAAAGGGGCGAATAGTATACCCTTAGCCCCAACCATAATTTTTGAAAATTGTATTGATAACTTTCATATTTTATAAAATTAATTGTATTTATTTCCAATATAATATGTTACAACATCTAAAAGACCAAGTTCATTTCGAATATTCTCCCATGGAGAAAACCAAGTTGTGTTGTTATCTGAAGTTCCAGCCACTATAATTCCATATAGTGTAAATACGTTATCAGAGCCTTCCATATAATCAGTTACAGGTCCACCACTATCCCCACTATAAGTAGCATTTCCATTAGCATTAGGGTCAATTGCTTTTACTTGATCATAAGTGACCGTTGAGTCAGGAGTACCATCGTTATTATTGTCTATAAAGAAATCATCGTTTAAATCTACAATCTTAAGAATGTGCGTTCCACCTTTTTTTCCGTGTACCCTAACAGAGGTACCAACAGGAAATTCAGCTGATGTTGCAGTTTCTCCAATTTGCCAATAGGTATCAGTTATTGGATCAACGATATTTGGTGTGATTTGAATTCCAGCACTTGTCTGTAAGAACGCAGCATCAGCATAGTCATAATATTCTTGTTTTACTAATACTTTATCTCCAATAAAATGAGCTCCTTCACTTCCTTGATCAACTCTTAAAGTTTGAGGACTATCAGAATCCGGTAATTCAAAACAATGACCTGCTGATACTATTCCCCATACCCCACTTTTATGCCTAGCCCCAAAACCAATTGAACATTCTTGTACGTATCTTGTATTTGAAGTCATTCTTACTCTAATTTCAGATGCCATTTCAAGAGGGTTCCATTTTCTTAAATATTCATTTGTTTGTGGGTCGTCACTAAGGGCATGCTGTCGTATTGGCACTTCTTTAGATGTAGATTCGTGAAAAGATACTTTAACTTGAAGATTTTTAGGTAAAGTCTCAATAATCTGTTCTATTTTAATATCAGAATTGTATGGAATTGGAGTATGTGTAACTTTAATAGAGTTATTAACTTCATCAATTCCTACACTACTTACACTATATTTATTTCCTTCTTTTAAAATTTTGTTAGTAATCATTTTTTTAGCTTTTATTAATTCTTCTAAGGTGTTTGAAGCCTCTTCAAAGACCACATCATCACTTATTTTCATTAGTTTTTTTAATTCTTGTTGACTCTTTTTTTTGTCTACAAGTATAACGTGTAAAATTTGTTTTTCATCTAAGTAAGTCCCTGCAATTTTAATTTTATCTTTATGTTTCTCTGCGACTTCGATAATATTTTTATTATCTTTAATAGATTTCTTTTGTTGTTGCCAATCAACATCTACGTCACCATTACCATTTGCAAATGCATAATTGTTACTGCTTATACCGAACAGAAGGCATGTTAAAGAAATTATTGATATTGCTATTTTAGAAAATTGTTTCACGATTTATCCAAACTCCCTTTTCTTTTTATTTGCGAGTTTTATTGTAACATAACAGATTTTCCATTTCTCTGGTAAATAGTTGGAGAACAAATGAAAATTCTGTTAATTCGAATAATTATTGAGGTATTTTACAACTTTGTTATTTTGAAAAGCTACTTTTTTTGAAAGGATGGAAACAGATGATTGATATGTTAATGAACTATTAACTGTAACTATCCTTGAACGACTTGGAGACAATAAAAAATTCCTTAATACTGCTTATAAATACATGGGTAAAGAAACAAGGAAGGCTTCTGATGTTATAGAAAAGTTTTGGGGTCGAAATTAAAGTAAAGGGTAGCGAGAATGGAATTAGAGATTGTGATTAGCTACAGCTAATACTATTTATTTTTTTGAACAGTAGCTAGAGTATTCAGAAATAAAAAGATGATAAATTTCGTCTATCTACAAAAGGAGGGTTAATATGAAAAAAATAGTTTTATGTACATTTTTAATCGGACTTTTAGTAGGTTGTTCAGAAAAAACAGAAACAGTGATAAAAGAGGATTGGGAAGTAAGTCCAACGTTTAATATTCCTGTTACATTTGGTGACGGAACAAAAGGAGAGTATGTTTTGCTAGGTGAGGAAGGAAGAATTGGCTTTTTAGTTGGCTCTGGTAAAGAAGGAGAGGCCGAAGCTCGACCAATTATTGCAGGAAAAGGTAATAAATATATGTGGCATTTTTGGGGAGAAAAAGAAGAATTTAAAGGAAAGTTAAAAGTTGTTGGAATTGACGAAAAAGGTGTAGAACACAAAGTGCTAATTAAAAGTACGGGAATGACTAGTAATGAAAAAGTATGGGAGTATCCAGATGTAGGAGTAAGTCCTAATAATG
>NZ_JBHUEM010000055.1:4098-4476 GCF_042680805.1 Bacillus salitolerans
GGGGGAGAAAAAGAAGAATTTAAAGGAAGGTAAATAGTTGTTGGAAATGACGAAAAAGGTGTAGAACACAAAGTGCTAATTAAAAGTACGGGAATGACTAGTAATGAAAAAGTATGGGAGTATCCAGATGTAGGAGTAAGTCCTAATAATGGAGCTGATACGCACGTTCCATCAGGTATGGAATTTCCGACACCAGGATTATGGAAGTTAGAAGTGTATATTGGAGATAAATTATTTGGTGAAGTTGTTGTAAATGTTAAAGAAAGTTAAATTCTTATTCTATTATCCAGGGAGCTTCTTAAATAGACGAAATGAGGGATCTATCAGCAGCTACTGGTCTCATTTTATTATTTAATAGATGTATTCGAAAAACACAAA
>NZ_JBHUEM010000055.1:4486-4800 GCF_042680805.1 Bacillus salitolerans
TTTATTCTATTATCCAGGGAGCTTCTTAAATAGACGAAATGAGGGATCTATCAGCAGCTACTGGTCTCATTTTATTATTTAATAGATGTATTCGAAAAACACAAAGCACCTATTATCTATTCGAAAAAATTTAATTAATAGCTTTATCCTTATTCAATAAACGGGTGCTTATGTTTACCAATCTCTTTTATTTCTTACTGTAAATAAACCCTTCGAATGTTATAATAAATTTATGATTTGTTTGTCAGGGGGAACTTTAATGGAAGAAGTCTTAAAGCAAATTCTTATTGAATTAAAAGAGATGAAGTCCGACA
>NZ_JBHUEM010000055.1:4810-4915 GCF_042680805.1 Bacillus salitolerans
GATAGGGCAAGAAAAACTACAGAAAAACCTTATTGAAAGTTTAGGGGCATATACTGAAAAAATTGCTGACCATGTTGATGATAAAACAGAAGTGCTAAATAAAAG
>NZ_JBHUEM010000055.1:4925-8612 GCF_042680805.1 Bacillus salitolerans
ACTTCGAATGTTATAATAAATTTATGATTTGTTTGTCAGGGGGAACTTTAATGGAAGAAGTCTTAAAGCAAATTCTTATTGAATTAAAAGAGATGAAGTCCGACATTCATGAAATAAGAGTAGATATTGGTGATCTAAAACAAGGACAAGCTAGACTTGAAATAGGGCAAGAAAAACTACAGAAAAACCTTATTGAAAGTTTAGGGGCATATACTGAAAAAATTGCTGACCATGTTGATGATAAAACAGAAGTGCTAAATAAAAGAGTTTATAAAGTGGAATCAGATATTGAAAGACTTAGCAGGCAGTAAAAGAAATTAAAAACCTTTACTGTCTTTTTATATTACTTAAATTCAAAAGTATTACTAAACTAATGGGTGCTGTGATCCAAGAAGGATTATCGTTTATTTTAGTTGAAGTTATTAAGCTAACGAGCAGTTTTATGAAATTGTAACTGTTCCTAAGTTAAAGCATTCATATAAAAATCTAACTTTTCTGAAACCTATCTCTTTATAAAACGTAAAACTTATAAGGGGGTAAAATAAACATGAAAAGTACTCTTTTTTTATTTTGTATAACCTTAATAATGCTCACTGGATGTAATTCGGACGTGAGTAAAGTTGATGAGAGTGCAGTTATAGTTACTTATAACGATAGGAACTTACTTAAAGCCCTATCGAATAGGCATTTTACTGTTCAATATATGGAAAATCTTGAAAAATTTATTACAAAAGAAACTGATAACCTTGTAATTCATCATGAATATCTTACACTTGCTAAAGATGAGGTGAACATTTCTAGATTACACGATGGTAGTTATAAAGTAATAAATAGTGGTTTTAGTGATAAGGTTGGTACTTATACTTGTGAAAAGATTGACGTTTATAGCTTTGGTCTTATGGTAAATAATTGTGTGGTTGAAGGAAAAGTAGAATATGAACATAGTTTGTTACCTCTACAAACTAGTGATTTAATAAAAATGATGACACTGATGAAAAATTAATAAATCTATTGAGTAAATTGCAATAAAATTATAATTGACTTTTTGGTGGGGTTGATTGAAGAAGCTTTTTATTGTACTAGCCACTATAGCAATTGAAACATTTGTAGGGTGTAATTTGACGATGAACCAAGAATTGTCTAATACAGATCAGGTATCAGAAGAAGATTTCATTTATCGTTTATATACACTAACCTCAGAATTCAATGAAAATGAACAAGTAAAGATATTTGTCGAGCTTGAATATATTGGTAACAGAGAACAAGTGAGTATCTATCAAGCAACTTCATCCTTTTCATTTCCAATGATTGAGAAGACAAGACATTTTAGGGTTGAGTACCCAATGCAGCAACCATTAAGAAGTACAACATTAGTTAAGAGAGCCACTCATACAGGAGTATTTAGGTGGTGCTGGTGGTTTTAGCTCTGAAGAACATCCTAAATATGTTGAATTTATAAAACGAATCATAGATAAAGACTTTCCAAGCGGAGAATATATTGTTAACGGAGAAGCTAACTTTTATGTAATAACAGATGATGAAATAAAACAAGAGAAGAACTATGAGTTAAAAACAGAGATTGGATTCAAGGTTAAATGATCTGTTGGAATACTTTCATTTTTATTCAACAAACGGGTGAATTTCTTGAATATCAAATTGTGATCAGCTACGGCTGATCATTTTTTATAGGGTCGAATAGTTCAAACGGCTATTATTGGTAAAGTGCCAATTAAGTGTAGCCTATCCAGTGTTAAAGGATGATGACATGAGTTTGGAAATAAAAGACTATGATGCTTCAGGATTTCTAGAAATTGAAGAGCTTCACAATTTGAAATACGAGGGGGATATAGAGTTTCATTTCTACTTGACTCTTACAATAGGTAATAAAGGTACTGATAGTGGTGACTTATTTTCAATCTTAGTAATGACACCAATGGCAAATCAAGATTACTCAATTAATAAACATGAAAAGCACTATTTAATTAAATATGGTGACAACTGGGAGACTATTTATAATTCACTATCTGAGATAGTAAAAAGTTGTAGTGCAGATTCTTGGGCTGAATCAGTAAGAAAGTTAAGTAAACACTTTCGTTGGGAGTACGAGGGTATTCGCTAAAGGTTTTGTCTTATTCAATTAACGGGTGCGAGAATGCAATAACAGTGGTGCTGATCCATGAAGGATTAGTACCACTTTTTGTTGGAGTAAGGGGGGAGTATAATTAAAGAAGGATATATCTTCCTATTATAGAATTTATCTAATGTATATAAGACCGTATCCTTACAAAAAATGGGGGAAGTAATGAGTACACATTTATATTTAACTAGACATGGTGAAACTGTTTGGAACACACAAAAACTAATGCAAGGGTGGAAGGATTCTCCTTTAACAGACAATGGAATAAAACAAGCGAGTCAACTATCTCAAAGATTATGTAATATTACATTAAGTGCAATTTATTCAAGTACAAGTAATAGAGCTGTCCAAACAGCTGAAATAGCTAAAGGGGAGAGAATCCTGGAAGTCATAAAATATGATGATTTAAGAGAAATTTCTTTTGGAAAATGGGAAGGTAAATCTGCGGAAAATAACGAGAAGGAAAATCCAGAAGAATGGAAGACCTTTTGGGAGGCTCCACATCTGTTTAGAAATGAATCAGTAGAGTCGTTTTTAAAAGTCCAAGAAAGAATGGTGGATGCAATAAATAAAATCATAAAACAACATCCATTCGAAAATGTTCTAATTGTCACACATTCTATTGCGCTCAAACTACTGATGGATTACTTTGAAAAAAATGAATTAAAGAATATATGGTCAACTCCAGCAATTCCTTCAACGAGTTTGACTTTGTTAGAAATTAAAAATAATGAGCACGAAGTTATATATAAATATGATACTAAACATCTAGAGAGTTAGTTCGTTAGTCTTTATAATAAGCGCATTTTTGTTACGAAAAAAAACAATGAACTCTAAAATAAAGTACGTGAAATACATCACTTAAGTAAATGGTGCACTTCTTGAATAAGCGAAATAAGATCAGCAGCTGCTGATCTTATTTTATTGATGAGGAAGGAAAAGGAATTACTCTTATGGAAGTAAAGGGCAGGATAGTTGAACAAGCGGTTAGCGGTAATTAAGTAGAATATACTTCAAATGATAATGTCAATAAAGACATATGTAAGAGGAAGTGGGTGAGTGTTTATGAGTGATATTACCGAAGAAGTCTTAGCTAAAGTCTTTTTTGATGACGGAAGTTTGAGGGATATATTTGTTAAAAAAACTAACAAAGATGATTGGACTACTCTTTGGGATTTCGTCAAGAGTCTTATCAAGAGAACTCTTTCGATTGATGGAGAAGAAACTGACGATATTCCAGATGATGTAGCCAGTATTTTTAAAGCAAGAAAAGATAAATCAATATACATATCTATTGATTACAAAGATGTAGCATTTGTATGTCATTTCTTTTGTATTGAGGAAATAGAGTTTGATGTAAGTCCACGACAAATCAATAATTTATCGGAAGCTAAAGCAGTTTTTGAATTTATGGAAAGGTTAGCAAATCTTCTTCGTAAAGACGTGTGTGACCGTCAAGTAGAATGACACAAATTCTGCTTATTAATTTGAAACACTTTGTTGCTCAAAAATCGTTGATCTATGTTTCATTCTCCAACTATCTTCATTTA
>NZ_JBHUEM010000055.1:8622-139966 GCF_042680805.1 Bacillus salitolerans
AATTGAAAGACTTAGCAGGCAGTAAAAGAAATTAAAAACCTTTACTGTCTTTTTATATTACTTAAATTCAAAAGTATTTACTAAACTAACGGGTGCGATAATGTAATGGAAGTGGTACTGATCCATGAAGGATTAGTACCACTTTTTGTGGAAGTATAGAGCGGGACTTGGAGCGGGGAATTATGAAAAAGGGTGATAATATGATACGCAGTTATAGATTAGAAGACAAAGATTACATAGTAAATTCTCACTATGATTTATACAATAAAGAATTTGGATATGATTTATCTTTTAGAGATTTTGTAGAGCAAAGTGTCAGAGGGTTTATTGAGCGAGCAAACTCAGACGAAAACATTTTCATTTTAGAGATTGATGAAAGACAAAGTGGTTCGGTTAGTATTAAAAGGGTTAATGACACTACTGCACAATTGGGTTTATTTCTAGTTGAACCTAATGTTAGAGGTACTGGATATGGGCAAAGGTTAGTCGAAAAAGCTATTAACTTTAGCAAAGAAAATGGATTTAAGAGTATAGTTCTTTGGACAAATTGCGAACTAAAATCAGCCAGACGAATTTACGAGAGATTTGGTTTTGAATTAAAGGAAACTCAAACTCAAATGCTGTCAAATAAAGAACTTATCGAAGAGAAATGGGAATTAACGTTAGTGGACAATTAAAAAATACTATTCAAGTAAACCAGCTAATAGTTTGTCAACATCTTTCAATAAAAAGATTAATAACATCATGATATACTAAAATTGAACATGCCAAATAACCTTCCTCAATACTGTAATTGGAAGGTTTTGTTGTATTTAGTTAGATATAGTTCTTAAGCTATATCTTGGAAAGTAGTTCTGCTTTTTAGTAAGGCATAAATCCAATGTAAGAGTTTATTAACACATGCTATAACGGCTACTCTAAAGGGTTTTCCTTCTTCACGTTTCTTATCGTAAAACTCTCTAAGTCTTTTATTGCGTGCAATGATTTCATCAGTTGTTTTCTTTTTACGAGAATCACGAATACCACTTTGAACAGCCATATACAAGGCATGACGAAGCCTACAAGAACCACGTTTGGTAATTCGGTTAACTGATGCTGTAAACTTTCCAGAAGAATAGACACTAGGATCTACCCCAGCGAATGCAACAAGTTTTTTGGCATCATTGAATCGATCTATCTCTCCAACCTCGGAAATAATCGTGGCGGCGATTTTTTCTCCGATTCCAGGGATAGACTGGAGTATATGATATTCTTCAATTTCTTTAGCGAGGGCATCTATTTCATCTGCAATCCTAGATAGATGCTCTTGGTATTGAAGAACAATCTTAACTAACATTTCAAGGTTGAAAATATGACTCTGGTATAAGTTGTTTTGAAACGGGTTACTAAGGGCTGCCTCTCTTAATTTGAGTGCTCTTTCAGCTGCCCATTTATCTGATCGACTTTTACATAAAGAAGCGATTTTCTCAGCTAATTCTTTTTCACTCACACTCATGACAGCTTCAGAAGTTGGAAATGCAAGTAGAGTAAGCAATGATACTTTCGAATACAAGCTGCCAAATACCCCTCTATACTCAGGGAATACTTGGTCTATTAGAGAATGTAGCTGTAACTTAGTTTTTGCTGATATATCTGCCAAACTCTCCTGTTGTCTAGTAAGATTACGAAGGTTTAAGAGTTGTATCCCACGCTTCTTATAAGGCTCTAACTCTTCTTTATAAAACAACTCGCAAAGGTGATAAGCATCAATTGCATCTGTTTTTACCTTCCGTAAACTTGAACTCTTTGCTCTGTGCGAGATAAGAGGATTGACCACAATATAAACATAGTTTTGCTCCTCCAGGAATTGAATGACTGGAATATGGTAGTGACCAGTTGATTCTAAAACGACCGAAGGTTGCCGACCTCCAGCTGAACTCTCTACTTCATGAAGGAAATCTAATAAACTACCTAATCCTTCAGTAGTGTGTTTAATACTAAAGCTCTTACGGTATGGCTTACCTTTATCTAAAAAGGCTTGGATCTGACTTTCTCCTTTTGAAACATCCAGACCAATGACTGGATTCATATACTATCTCCTCCTAGAATTTAAATTAGTCGGTATTCCCCTAAAGGCTTCTTGTAATGTCATAGGTTCGCTTGTTAAACGGGATCACAATGTCCCAACCAGCCTGAAACATGTTTATACAAGTAGGGGGTGAACAGTTTAGCTAACGGGATCAAGTCCCACGGGTGCGACGTTCTACCCCGACTACCGTAATAATAAGACCATATAGAAAAAGGTCAACCAGAAATATCTGGCTAACCTTATATTACGAACGGGTGCGAATGTTGAATAACAAAAAGGGATTAGCTGCTGCTGATCCCTTTTTGTATATTTGGTTGTTTAGTTGAAGAGGAATAGTTAAATTAGTAAAGGAAAAAATGAGGCTAAAGTATCTTTCAGGAGGTAGAGATGTATATAAAGCCAGCGTATATTTATATTTTATTGCTAGTAGTTTCGAGTACAATTTACTTTTTAAAAGAGATAAAAAAAGAAAATTCGCTTTATAATAGGTTTCGAAAATATGCTTATTTGGTTTTTGGATATGGATTTGCGTTTGGATTAATATTAGATCAATATTTCTTTGAGGATATATTGATTCCTTACTTCATTATATTAATGGCAATAGTGTTGGTAATAGCTACATTTTCTGAAAAGAGTTATTATCGTTTAATTAATAAAAAATGAATAATTTTTACTTGTTTTGTATGAGATGAGTACGATTTAAGAAACAGGGGCTGTTTGATTATGAAGGGGTACGACTTGATTAGAAAAATGGGATTTTCTACTTGAACCCTTTGTATTTCAAACAGTTCTTCAAAATGGATATAATATTGATGGAGTGCTTTATGGTATTATTTGGATTATAGGGGTGAATTCATGTTTTTGGAAGAAGAAGTTTACGGAATGCTACATTGGGGATTTCTTATTGTTATGTTTATTCAGTTACTATATATAATTAGTCTTTGGAAGACTAAACAACCTGACAGAGTTGCATTTATATACTTAATAGTTTATTTATCATTATTCTCTCTAGCAGGGGTAAATTTATTACAAGCTATTAATACTTTTGAGCATCAAAACCCAATGGGGTCGGAAACGGCTTCTTTAAATATGGGGTATGCTGGTATTTTATGGTCGTTAAGTGTTTTATTCTTACTCAGAGGAATATCTCGATTAATTTGGATTAAAAGGTAGCTTTAGCTTTGGTATAAAAGTTAATTATTATTGTTATTTCCTCTTCAACAAACGGGTGCGAGTGTTCAATATGAGCATTCGATTTAGACTAACGGAGCAGGATAATGGAATTAAGGATGGTATTATTACTTAAAAAAGGGGAATTAAAAAATGGGAAGTTTAATGGCTTTTGTTGGAGTTTATTTAATGCCAATTCTTTGTATTATATTTATTGTGAAGGGTGTAGAATTAGCGAAACAAATTAAACGAGACAATGAGAATACAGCAAACCTAACGGCATGGGTTGCAATTTCATTTACTCTAATTGTTTATTCTTTTGTTTGGCTCGGAATAGACTAACGGGGGCGAATGTTAAATAGCGGCATAATATATTTCTTGAATCAAGGAATTTAAATCATAAAGTGAAAGGGTGATATTAAGTAGTGGTAGTGGATCAAAAGGAGGGGTATATCTAATGGGAGTAGGAAAAATATTAATAATAGCATTATTCGCAGGGATTTATGGTTTTATTTTTTCCAAATATGAAGAAGATTTGGGGTTAAATGTAATTACACAATCAATATTAATTGGGCTTTTAACAGGTATTACAGCCTATACATTGATTAAATTTAACAATAAAAAATAAGAGTGAATATAACTGTATTCAACTAACCGGGTACCAATTTCTAAAGGCATACCTTTATGTTTTCTTAGAGGTAGATAAAATGATAAAGCATTAAATATCCTTACCTTTCAATCCAACAGGCTTGGAGATACCTATTCTATTTTTTATATTTATTATGTAGTAAAAAAGTTAATTTCAATTATTTATTAAGTTTTGAAAATGTGAAATAGTGTACTTATAGTAAAGGGTGCGAATGTTGAATAACAAAAAGGGATCAGTTGCGTCTGATCCCTTTTTGTAATTGGGTTGTTTAGTTTAATTACATAGGGCGTTAGGTTTATGAAAGTCGATTTGGAATTTAGTTTTAGTCAAAGGGTAAGATACATACAAACTACTTCCAAAGGCGGCGATTACGATGAAAAAGTTAGTCTGGTCAGTCACTATATATGTAATGTTTACTGGATTATTCTCATCAACACAATTAGCAGTCGCAAGTTTTCAACCAACAATAAATCCACACGAAGTTTTATCCATGCAAGTAAACCGTTTAAACGGAGGTCCTCGTATATTTAAGTTTAGTGATGGATATGAAGAAGTAATCATAGATAAGGTAGTTAAATGGATAAACGCATCAAGTCCTACTGAAGGATCAACTGATATAAAACTAAATAACACTCCCATCTCTAAATTGAAAATAAGAATGAAGAATGGGGAAGTTGCAACTGTTGAACCTGCCTATAATTGTATTTCTGAAAAACAAGCGAAGAAATGCATAATAGCAGATAGTGAGGTCATATATACAAAAAATAAAGTGAAAGTCCGATTAAAATCATTAGAACTATTTGATTGGATTTTAGTTGGCTGGAAGTTTGAAAGTGTGGGTGCACCAAAAGAGGAGTTGCTTGAAGAAACCCTATATACAAGGTATTTTGCCCATTTGGACTTGGAAAAATCTTATTCAGATTTTATTATGTGCCCCAAAATAGATAAAGTCGAAAGAATAAATGGTGATACAAGGAGACATATAATCCATGCAAGTGCACTAAATTATAGTGCTCACCACGGTGACAAACCCTATGACAGAATTTATATTACGTTAACTGACACTCCAGATAATGGAGTTAAGTTAAACAAAATTAAAATCGAAAAAGGTATTTCTGGTAAAGAAAGTCGTATCCAATGTAGACGAGAGAATTAAAAAATTAATGAGCTAACGGGACGATGATCCAAAAAGGAGGATTATCGCTTATTTAAATTGAAGTTATTAAACAAACGAAGCAGGTTAGTTTAACAAGTTGTCGAATTGAAAGCGGGGATAAAATGGATGAAACACAATGGGATATACAAGAAGTTAAGTATTTAAAAAAGATGCAATTAGTCCAAGGCAATCTTGTAATGCTGTTGTTATTCGTGCCTTTTGGTTATCTTGCTGAGAACGGAAAGCCATTACTCCTCTTTGGAGCATTTTGTGTACTTTCTTGGATAATAGTAGCTATCACGTTGTACACCCTAAAGACAGGAAGACCTATCGGTACAAAGACGAGTAGACGTGTGCGGGCATTTGACAGAAATCGTTTGGGAGAGAAAAGGTGGAAGCGAAGAAAAATAACTGAGATTGTCTTCATCAGCGTTATAAGCGTTTTTCTTACAGGTTTCATTTTTGTTATGGATTTTGACACTGTAAGATTGGACTTTCCTATCGATGCTTTTCCATTTATCGGTGCTTGGATAGGCTATAACATCGGAGAGATTATCAGAATGAACAATTTGTAAGGGTAACCGAAAAATAAGTAGAAACTCTTCTTCAAGTAACGGGGGCGAATGTTGAATAACAAAATGGGATCATCTGCGCTGATTCTTCTTTATTAGAGTATCGATTAGTTGAATACTAGTGAAATTAATTAATGTATTCGAGGGAAAATAGTCTAAGTTTTTACAAATAGGGGGCGTTGATAATGTTCAAAAGGTATTCTCTTATGGCTATATTGTTCAGTACATTTATATTTGCATCAACTAATGGATTGGTATTTGCATCGGTAAGTGATAAACAAAGACCTTATGAAGAAATATATCCTGAAGTTGGATATAAAACAGTAGAAGAAGCTGTGGCAGAATTTGAAACGCATTTTAATGAAGATTTAAAACTGCCTCTCAGAGTGCCACCGATCAACTTTACACATTACTTTGGAAGATTCAGTAATCTAGACGGTGATATAAATGACTCTTTTGATATTGAGTTTGTTAATGACCAATCACCTCAAAACCATTATAAAATTGATGTTCGTCCTATAAAAAATAAAATCACCTTAAAACCCAGACCCAATCAAAAAGAATATACGCTTAAAAGTGGAGAAAAGGCTATATATATTGAGGATCTGCTGTTTAATTTCCTTTTTGTGGACAAAGGTAATTGGCAATACATATTTGGAATTGATAAAAGAGTTTCCGATAAGGTCACTCCAGAGGTAATGGTTAATATAGCGGATTCTATTGAATGAGCATAATATTAAAGAAGGAATAACGGCTTTACTATGGGAATTATGTCCTTAGAAAAAATTTGAGGTGATATGAGTGGGAATAATTGTTGTTTTGTTTTTATGGCTTTTAGCAGGTGCATTTGCATTAATAATTATTTATTATGGGGTAAAATACGGTATTGATAATTCTCAAACAAGTAAAGACATAAATAGAATTCTTCAGCTCTTGGAAGAAAAAACAAAGAATGATGAAGAGTAATTACAATTAGAGAAGCTTTCTCTAATTGTAATTAAACCAGCTAATAGTTTGTCAAGATTTTTCAATAAAAAGATTAATAACATCATGATATACTAAAATTGAACATGCCAAATAACCTTCCTCTACACTCTAATTGGAAGGTTTTGTTGTATTTAGTTAGATATAGTTTTTAAGCTATATCTTGGAAAGTAGTTCTGCTTTTTAGTAAGGCGTAAATCCAATGTAAGAGTTTATTTACACAGGCTATAACTGCTACTCTGAAGGGTTTTCCTTCTTCACGTTTCTTATCGTAAAACTCTCTTAATCTTTTATTACGTGCTATTATCTCATCAGTCGTTTTCTTCTTACGAGAATCACGAATACCACTTTGAACAGCCATATATAAGGCATGACGAAGCCTACAAGAGCCTCGTTTGGTAATTCGATTGACTGATGCAGTAAACTTACCTGAAGAGTAAACACTAGGATCTACTCCAGCGAATGCAACTAGCTTTTTGGCATCACTGAACCGATCTATCTCTCCAACCTCGGATAAAATCGTGGCGGCGATTTTCTCTCCGATTCCAGGGATAGACTGAAGTATATGATACTCTTCATTTTCTTTAGCGAGGGCATCTATTTCAGCTGCAATCTTAGATAGATGCTCTTGATATTGAAGCACCATACTCACTAATAGCTCAAGATTAAAGATATGACTCTGGTACAGGTTGTTCTGAAACGGGTTACGAAGGGCTGCATCTCTTAATTTCTCTGCCCTTTCCTTTGCCCAAGTATCAGACCGACTTATACATAATGAACCAATCTTTTCGGTCAGCTCTCTTTCACTTACACTTAATAC
This sequence comes from Bacillus salitolerans, assembly GCF_042680805.1. Lineage (NCBI taxonomy): Bacteria > Bacillati > Bacillota > Bacilli > Caryophanales > Bacillaceae > Bacillus > Bacillus salitolerans. The sequence goes on from NZ_JBHUEM010000055.1 coordinate 16,042, forward strand.
AGCCTGAGAGGTTGGGAAGGCTAGTAATGTAAGCAACGAAACCTTTGAGTATAAACCACCAAATACACCTCTATACTCAGGGAAGACCTGATCTAATAATGAGTGAAGTTGTAGTTTAGTTTTTGCTGATACTTCAGCGATGCTCTCTTGCTGTCTAGTAAGATTACGAAGGTTTTGAAGTTGAATACCTCGCTTTTTATAAGGCTCTAATTCTTCTTTATAAAACAATTCACAAAGGTGATAAGCATCTACTGCATCTGTCTTTACCTTGCGAAGACTTGAACTCTTTGCTCTATGTGAGATAAGAGGATTGACGACAATATAAACATAATTTTTCTCCTCAAGAAACTGAATAACAGGAATATGGTAGTGTCCAGTTGATTCTAAAACGACCGTAGGTTGGTTACCACCAGCGGAATTTTCAACCTCTTCAAGGAATTCTAATAAACTACCTAATCCTTCAGTAGTGTGTTTAATACTAAAGCTCTTACGATAAGGCTTGCCTTTATCCAAAAATGCTTGAACCTGACTTTCTCCTTTTGATACATCCAGACCAATGACTGGATTCATACAATATCTCCTCCTAGAAATCATATTTTGTCGGTAACCCCTAAACCATTAGTGGAAAAGGACCGAAAGTTAAAGACGAATATTAAAAAGAAGCTAAGGGGAATTCGAGATATCGAGAGAAAAATCGAAGAATCAACTTCAGAAAGCTTGGAAGAAGAAATCGCAAGTGAATATGTGGCAGCCATTCGTTCTGTATTATTGGAAGATGGTAAGCCCCCGTTTGAATTACCAGGTACTCGAGTCTTTGAACGTACAAAATCAATCAAAGACTCGATTGAAAAATGCCTGGATAAAAAAGGGGACTCCTTTACTTGAAAAGCTGTTCAGAATAGTCAGTAATGTTGATAACTTTAAATCAGATTATCAGCTTGTGAAACGTTGGGACCTGCGTTTTAAGCGTATTGCCACTATTATGGAACCATCTGAAAATAAAACAAGTTCATGGGTCGAACATAGATTAAAACAGTATCTAGATCAAATTAAACAAGAGCTTAATCGGGAAGAAGATCATGCGTTTGTAGATAACCTTTTAAGATATAGTAATGGCTTTTGGAAGGGTCTATTTACTATATACGAATTCCCTCTCTTACCTAGGACGAACAATGATTTAGAACTTTTCTTTAGACGAACAAAAGTAAGGCATAGGCGGATAACGGGTAGTCGAACTTGGAATCGTTATATTGTTCGTCATGGTGAAAACATTGTATTTGTTGAATGTGTTACTAATGAGCAAGACGGATTGAATAAGATAAAGAATGCCAACTACTCTACCTATAAGAATGAGGCTAGTAAGTGGAATAACCGAATACTTGAACACACAAAACAGCGAAGGTTTAAAAAGGATCCAAATGCATATTTACTCAATATTGAGAGCACATGGAACAAGCACAACTAACTTATTGTGTTAGTTGTGCCGCCTAAGAAAAAAATACCAGTCCTCGGACTGGTTTTTCACTTACTATTCAGTTTTTGGATCTTCCTCTAGAATTGTATCATTGTTCTTCATGGCAAATACAAAGTACACAACCACAATGGCTAAGTACACGAACCAAGTAAGGTTGATACCTATCATCATAAGGAGGATGTCGATAATGGTCGGAAGTGTAATCGCATAAAGCCCCATGCTGTACATGGTTCCGAATGAATAGCCCTTCTTAAAAATAGCTGACACAATTAATCCTACCAAAGCATAGATAAGACCCATTATGAGCTTGCGAATAAAGAACCAGAAGACAACACCGATTCCTAAAAGAATAGGTAGAAATGATAAGACAGGGAGGAAATCGAGCACCATCTGTTTATTTAGATATAGTGCATCTCCTAGGTCTGAGAAACGGAATTCTCTTGTTTCAAACGGTTTAGCTGAAATAAATTCATATTTAGTAAGGAGAGTAACCGTACCGTAATCAGATAACAAATCATTCACGTTGTCACGGGTATACGTACCTGTATCATCGATAATGAACACTGAATTCGGATCCTCTTCAAAGATTAGTGGCTCATCACCTTCTATTTCCAATTCTCCATTTTCTAACACGAAATGAGGTAGATCATCGCTCACATCTTGAAGGAAGCGATTAAAATCCAAGGATGCACGAACGGATTGGAATACTCCGCTAATGAGTCCTAACGTCAACGATAATAAAAGTAAGTACAGAATAGCTCTTCCTGCTCCCTCTCGAGCCATTGTTGGTAAAAGGGAAGGCTTTGTGGTGGAGTACCCCAATTTTTTGAAAAATGAAATCTTCGTTTTTTGCTCCAAACTTCTCACCTCTTAGTCATAGATATTTGTATTATAGCAAAAAGTAAGTAAAGACAATTGTAAAATTTTGTGTAGTTTGATTTGCTTCTTATTTTCAGACAATGTTTAGTTTATCCCGTTCCAACTGGCGCTAAGCCCCACCACTTCAAAACTTTAGATGAATCGAGAAGTTTAAGAATTCTTGTCCCCGAGAAAGTAAGGGCTAGGAGACCAAAAAAAATGTGCCCTTGTACTATGGGAATTGAAATATCTTTGTTTTTTATAAAAAGTAGGTTGTTTTAGTGAAAAAATTTGATGATTTTTTAATAAACTGAGCTTTTTTAGTGGTGCAGTCATTTGGCATCTAGATTCATGGATTTTTTGATTATAGTTGAAAGTCTTATTGGCTGTAATTTTACTCGTATCAGCAACTTATTTAAATTTATCATCAACTTTAGAAAATTTATCAGCAACTATCAAGTTTTATCATCAACTTTACGAATTTATCATCAACTTTCTTTTTTGTCATCAACTTTTCAAACTTTATCAGCAAGTAGAAAAAGTTTATCATCAACTTTGACTTGTTTATCATCAACATCATGTAGAGCAGGCAACCCGGGTCTTTCCTTGAACATTGTTTTCATGAAATAGAATTAGATTTCTTTTCTTCCACCCGCCTTCATTGTACTAGACCACAATAAAACAAACATTCGGAAACATCAGAACGTAAGCATGTACAATAATTTGTCAATTATCTAATACAAACCGGTATGTTATAATGTCCATATTATATTGAATAAAGAGGTTCTAGCACCCCTCGTTAAAAAAACTAAGGAGAAGCAGTACTTCTATCTTGGGAAGTACTGTCTTTTTTTTGAAAGGAGCTTTACTCATCATGAAAAACGAAAAAGCGGTTGTTGTTTTCAGTGGAGGACAAGACAGCACGACTTGTTTGTTTTGGGCGTTAAAGCAATTTAAAGAAGTTGAAGTGGTAACGTTTGATTATAACCAAAGGCATGCGACTGAAATTGAGTGTGCAAAAGCGATCGCAAACGAAGTAGGTGTGAGACATCACATTTTAAATATGGACTTATTAAACCAATTAGCACCTAATGCACTGACGAGAAATGATATCGAGATTAAGGATGGGGAAAACGGAGGTTTACCTTCAACCTTTGTCCCTGGTCGTAATTTAGTTTTCCTATCGTTTGCGGCGATTCTTGCGAGTCAAGTGGGAGCAAAGCATATCATAACGGGTGTTTGTGAAACCGACTTTAGCGGTTATCCTGACTGCCGAGATGCGTTTATCAAGTCGTTAAATGTTACGCTTAATTTATCCATGGATCAGCCATTTGTGATCCATACACCGTTAATGTGGCTAAATAAAGCAGAAACGTGGGAGCTGGCTGATCAACTAGATGTTTTAGACTTTGTCCGTGAAAACACACTGACCTGCTATGATGGAATAATCGGAGATGGGTGTGGGGAATGTCCAGCTTGTGTGTTAAGAAGGAAAGGCTATGAAACATATCAACAGATGAGAAAGGAGTCACAGCAATGATTCAACAATTTTATCCTCAGGTTCAACATGATTTCAGGTATGAATTGAATAAGGATATGAATTTTGCAGCGGCTCATTTTATCCCTCATGAACAAGCAGGTGTTTGTAAAGACATTCACGGTCACACGTATTTTGTCAACATTACGATTGGCGGGGACGAATTAAATGATTCGGGGTTTTTAATTAACTTTAAGAGCTTAAAAGATGCCGTTCACGGACGTTATGACCATACATTATTAAATCAATTGGATGAATTTAAGCAGCAGGATCCTCACCATTTTCCAACAACAGAAGTGGTAGCCAGAACGATTTGGCAAAATATCCAAAACCTTCTAGATACATTGTCAAATCAACCAAAGTGTTTACAGGTAATCGTAAGAGAGACACCAACGAGCTATGTGGTATACAGACCGAAAGCTGGTGACTTTCGTGATTAAGAAAATACCCGTCATGGAAATCTTTGGCCCAACCATTCAAGGAGAAGGAATGGTGATCGGAAGGAAGACGATGTTTGTACGAACAGCTGGCTGTGATTATCAATGTAAATGGTGTGACTCAGCCTTTACGTGGGATGGAACCGGTAAGGATGACATTCAGCTAATGACAGGAGCGGAAATTCTCGAGGAGTTGGAAAAAATAGGCAGCAATTGCTTTGACCATGTCACCATCTCAGGAGGGAATCCGGCGCTTTTATCTTCACTAGGGGAATTAATCTCCCTTTTAAAAGAGAGGAGTATCGAAGTGGCTCTTGAAACGCAAGGGAGTAAGTGGCAGCCATGGTTTACAGATATCGATGACTTAACGATTTCCCCAAAACCACCTAGTTCAGGAATGAATACGGATTTCACGGTGTTAGACGAGATTGTCTCTAACTTACAGGCATTGCACCGGAACTTTAGTCTAAAGGTCGTTGTGTTTGATGAACGCGATTTTGAATATGCGAAGGAAATAAAAAGCAGGTACGACCTTGCTCCATTCTTTTTGCAGGTTGGGAATGAAGACATCAAGACTGAGAACACGCAAGAATTAATACAAACGCTCTTAGCAAAGTATGAATGGCTAATTTCCAAAACGATTGAATCTCCCGAGATGAATGCAGCAAGAGTATTACCACAGCTACATGCCTTCGTATGGGGAAATAAGCGAGGGGTGTAACATAAAACCAGGAGGATGATTCCCCTGGTTATTTAGAAAGTATAAAAGTTTTCAGCAAGAGAAATGGGCTAGTGACTTGGAATATAGCTCCAGCACCCAGCCAAATAACCAGGCATGAATAAATGGGAAAACCACCCTTTTTTCATGCCGGAACATTTGCATGTCGTGGCTAAACGGGGCGCCCCTGAGCCTTTTGTTCTTTGCAAAGGAGTTTTGCAAAAAATAGATAGTTGGGAACATTCCACGATCGTTTCCTATTTTGCCTACCTGACAGAAGTGGAATAGCTTTTTGTGTAATCAGCATTTACTAATCTGATCATATCTCGTCCAGATAACCTTTCTGTTTCCTGGTAACCTTCTTTATCATCGACACTTAAGTACCAGTTGCTATTGTTATCTTCATTTAACTTATATTGCTTATTTGAATGAACATTTGTATAATAGTCCCCATTTTTTAGCCTCATGTGATTCCTCCTCGGATGTGAGTAGTTGTAGTATGCCCAAGATATATTATAAAATCAAAGAAAATGCGACTGGTATTGATTTTGAATTCAAAGATTAAGAATGAAGGTGTACTTACAAATGTATAGTGAATCTATTTAAGTTTTAAAATAATGATTGATCAAAATCTCCTTTTAGCCCTTAAAACAACAAATAGAAAACAGTAATTTTGATTAAAAACCAATTTTATAATAAAGTTTGATTATTTATCTCTTTAAAATATCTTTTCCGATTTCTGCATTTCTTCTGTAGGATCCGCACATTTACGAGCCTCATCCTTTGGGACTTGAAACGTGAGAGATAATAATAAGCCAATAATATAAAATAAACTTTTTCATATTGTCATCCAAGCTGTTTAAAATTACATTTAATTAACCTGGAACTTACTCTTAGCCTCTTTAGCTGAACAAGAATGGTTTTTATATACCACTCAATTCTGCTACTAAATTTACTTGAAAAAACTCCAAATTATTGCAAAAAGAAGTATACCAACAGAGAAAGCATAAATAATATAATCAATTACTAGTATGTCTTAGCTTATTCGGTAGATCTTTCTTTTCAAAGTGAATGGACCCTTCAATTTTTTTCAAAATGGTCTATTACATCATTAAACGGCTTCTTTTTTCTGGTATATATTCCAATTAACTATCCCCTTTTTTCTTACTGATATTCAAAGCCGAACTGAATTCCTGCTAGATAATGAAAGGGCGTTTCCGCTTGTTTCAGAAACGCACCCTGTAGTATAAAAATCTATTTATGCCCTGAATATAATAAATGCACCAATTATGAACACTAAAGGAAATAATACCAGTGTAAATTTAAGAAATAAAATATCTAACATGATACCTAATAGAACAAAAGGTAGGCCAATCATAGCAGTTAGTGATGCAAATTTAGTATAATGAATGATTTCTTTGGATAGTTCCGGTCTTTCTTTATACTTCCACCTTCTACCAAACAATAAACTTTCTACTGGGTCAAAAAAAGTCCATAGTAATATCGCATAGAGAGGTATTATCACAAAAAACATAATAATTATATCAGCTAACATTTTTCCCACCCCCACCAAGAACTCCATAAGATTCTCTTTTAATAATTCAATTCCTTCCTCCACTAATCAACCCTTTATAGTAAGCACAATTTTTTACAATCTCAATAATTTCAATCATAAATATCCATTAAAAACATCTCCCTATGCAATCTTCAGAAGGAGATGTTTTTAATCAAACTTTATTAAAAATGCTCAATCTTTTTACAATGCTACACTATAAGTTAAAACATGCTTTATTTTACCTTATTCCTTTTCGCCATTTCTTCAGAGACAATAAATGCTAGGTCGTCATTTCCAAATAAGGAAAGAACATTGAGTAATGTTTCGTAACTGATATCACCAGCTTCCTCTTTTGGTACGGTTAAGGACAGTGCCTGTTTTAGAGCTGGGTTAGTGGCTTGGTTTGGATAAGCCTTTAAATAAAGCTCCTCCGCATTAAGATTATGGTTCACACACCACTGTGCAAAGACTAGAATCATCATATTTTCTTCATTTTGATAGTTTTCAATTATTTTTTCTTCTAATGCTTTTCTACTCATGTTTTACTCACCTCAATCTACTTGTCTATTATAGTATGGATAGGTGCAAGCATAAAGAGTATTGGAAGCTTGATTTTGGAATGGCGGAGGAGAAAACATGAATAACGTTAATGGTTCAAATGATTCGTGAGGTGTTTTGTAATGGAACGAATAGTTTCAATAGGTAGCAGGGCTCCTCTGAACTGAAAGGTTGTAATGTTTTTAAAAGGCCATAAGTGCAAAAGTGACAAAGTCACATGTGGAAGAAATTGCATCTCTCTTTTCTCATGGGTGAGACATTAGTATATGATAAAATGGAAGAAGTTAGGGGGTGAGGTTGATGAATGTAACAGAGTTAAAGAATATGAGATTGAAACAAATCGTGTTTATGAACGTAATGATCGTAACGGTGAGTATCATCTATTTTATTGTCATTCGTACCTTTGGCGCCACTCAAGCACAGGTTTTTGTCATACTTGGAATTATATTATTATGTCAAGCGGTATATGGACTTGGTAAAGGGAACTCAACTAAATCCTTTATCCCGATATTTGAGAAAGTAGCCATCTATGAACGAGAGAAGATGGGGAAAGAGTGGGATAAACAAAGAAAAACAAGTAGTATCATGAACCTGTTTTTAGGTGCTTTAATGTTTTTTCAAGCCTTTATCAATCGTGATTCGGACGCTTACTTTCATCAAATAGAAGTTGGTTTTATCCTCTTTTTTGGTTTTATGATCGTAGCACTGGTGAACATTGGTCTCTTTATTCACATAAGGAAGGTAGATCGCTCTCATTCAATAGAGGAATTAAAAGGGTACACAAGGAAGTTGTGGATTCAAGCGTTTATTCTCGGCTTCTTATTTACCATTGTGCTCCTTGCGGTTACCTTCACTTATATTTTTTCTTTGTAAGCCTTTCAGCCAAAAGCATTTTTAATGTAGGGCGTGGTGAATGTCACTATCGATGGGGTGTGAAAATTAGCTGGTCTTAAAGCTTTATATGTATGTAACGAATTGCATCTAATAAGGAAGTGAACAACAATGAATATAACAACAGTTATAGTATATATAGTTATCATGGTCATTTTTAGCATCCTGTCTGAAAAGTGGCTAAGATGGAAACTAAAGATGGAAAAGAGAACATGGATTCTTTATCAATGTGTGAATTCTGTTCATAAGTGGATAGAAAGATTCATCCTGATGGGATTCTTAGTTGGAATCTTTTTTGTCGATGTCACCCATCATTGGACATTTTCCTTCTTTCTCGTAGTATTTAGTGTTCGTGCCTTTTTTGAGTGGAAATATGACAGAGAGTCCAAGGAGTATATCTTGACTGCCTATTCCGTCATCCTTTTTCTAGTCTTTATCGGGGTTGGTGTAGTATTTGATATCATAAGCTTTTAAATGGGGCAAATAGGTTTATTTTTCTACCTACTTTTATATTGATGTATCCATCTGGATGGAGTCAAGTCAAGCAAGAGCCTAGCGAACCACTTCGGTATCTGGATTTTTGAACTAACGACTATCATAGCAGCTCCTCCAAACGAACCTGACAATATTACGCCATTAGAGGAAGTTTGTCACGATTATACCAATGGTAAATTTAATCCATACGGAACCAATCCAACCATTAGTAGAATTTTTGTTGAGGGTCAACCGGGGTGTTTAATTTATCCTTTTAGTGATCAGTCATCATATCGAAAATGGACAATATCTCATCCATGTTTACGATGTGGTTGACAACCATACGGCTACAAGAGGTTGGTATTTAGTAGATCCTGTTACAGGGCAGATATCTGAGTTTATATAAACATACAGAGAACAATGGTGAAAACGAACAAAACCATTGTTCTCTGTTTTTTATCCCGCTCCAACTGGCGCTAAAACCCCCACTTCAAAACTTTAGATGAAACGAGAAGTTTAAGTGGGGGATAAGCGCCAGTAAGAACAAGAAATTAGGTCGACAAGAACTCCTCCACCAATTCGTTGAATCGCTGACTATGCTCCCAGAACATAAAGTGGCCACCGAGCACCTGTACAGCAGTTTTAGGTGCTAGTTTTTGCAGGTAGGATGTTGCTGTCTCTGCCCAATGCTCGGCGACAATCGTAAGGGTAGGGACGGATTCACTTGCAAGCTTTGCTTCTTCGCGGTAATCACTGAATAATCCAGAAGCAAACAAGTTGGCCGCAATATAATAAGGGGTTTGCATGGATTGCTCAACAATCCAATTCAGTTCCTCTTCCGTCAACTCTCTTTGTACCATGACACCTTTTGCATAGGCAGAAATGAACTCTCTTTGCCCTTGAGGGTTTCGTAAATAAGCATTATAGGCCCCAGCCAAATCGTCAAGTGGCCCCTCAACCCAGTCCTGATCTTGCTGAAGCGATAATGACTTAGGCGGCATATCTACTAGGACAAGGGACTTGATGTGATCTGTACCAAACTGACGAATATACTCCCATACTGTTAAACAACCAAATGACCAGCCGACAAGAGTAGCATTTCTAACATCTAACGCTTCTAGAACCTTTGCTAAATCCGTGCCGTGCGTTACATAGTCATTTCCATGAAGGGTCATGGTCGATTTACCATGACTTCTAGGATCCACCACAATCGTTCGGTGTGTTTTCGAGAAATGACGAAGCTGTTCCTGAAATACCTCTGTTGTAAACGTAAAACCTGGAATAAAAACAATCGGATCTCCGTCTCCTGCTTCTTGAATAAATAATTCTACAGCAGGGTCCACTTCTATGTATGTTCCTTTTATGACTGTCATATTCGTTCTCCTCCTTCAATTATTTTTTGATGATTGTCTAAACAAAACAAAGCAGTCCTTATACTATATTCAAGTAAACAGAGATAACGACCAATTCATATAGAAGAATGTAAAGAAGGATTTTGTTTAGATTCGAATCTTTGAAGGAAGCGGGAGAACGGTGCTTAAGTGATGATATGGTCTTTAATGGATGTCTGGTTTAATGAAAGAGGAAATGGTTCAAAAACAGTTCAAATTGATTGAACTGATTAGTATAGAGAGTAAGGATATTTTAGTAAGCCGTGATATAGAGGCTTTTTTACTCGGAAGCATTTAAACCATCCCTATCGTTCTTTTTCCATTATGATGGTGTTTACAAATAGCAATAGTACCGTTAGAGAGAATAGATAGATCGGTACAGAATATAAGTATTTGTAGCCATTTTTATATGTAAACAGATTAAAAGATATACATATATACTCAAACAGCATACCAAATAATGTCCAGGCTAAAATATATGCAACCGTTTTAATTCCACGGATCTTATATTTGTCATACATGTAATAAAAAAAATATCCAAAAGGCAAATAGAGTAAGTAAGCGACTACATCCATTATCGTATACTTCGGTCCATCTAAAATATCATAGTAATCAAAGTTGTCTGCACCAATGGAATTGTCAAACACGCTTGCCACGACGACACTAAATAAAAATAAAAGTGTACTAGAACCCTTTGGGATTCTTTTTGGAAAAATAACAATAAGGAAGAGAAAGAGGCATATTAAAAAAAGTACAAATATATCATTCATTCCAAAATTTTTTTCAACAAATGGTATATACGTAGTCAATGGTTTTTGCACATCCTTTGAAATAGCTTAAGGAACCAAAAGGCCATTATCGTCACCAATATCAAAAAGATAACCATTAAAAAGGTATTCCAGTTTTTGTAAGTGAAGAGACCTAATGAATGGGATAATTTAATAATGAACGTAAATGAAATGATAGCACCAATCATCACCCGAATTTTTAGCTTAGTGGATTTTACATGGAGGTAGAAGTGTATTAATAGGGAGATAGTAGCGGGTAATAATGCACTTCTTAACAATAAATAAGCGATATATTTCACGTTTTCTTTCGGCAGTGATATGAATTTAAAGTTAGCAGAAAATATCGTATAAGCATGTGTGGTAATTAATGCAGTAAATAAAAGTAAAAATGCGATATCCTTCTTACAATAGTAGTCTGATTGTGAAAAAAGAATAGCGAATGATAACCAGCAAAGGAAAAGCATGACTACCAACTCCATCACTTTCCACTCCTATCCTTGATAAACTCCTATCATACAACTTTTCCCGAAAAAGAAATGAGTTATACGTTTTAGTACAGACTAGGATTAAGTATAGGGAAAGATATGGTGAAAGGCAGGTATTCAAAACCTGCCTTCTCATTTCATTGACTACTTTCTTTTTTGGCTCTTCAACTTATTCATTTCAAGTTCTGCTGCATATTCCTCATATGATTTTCCTTGTTTTTGACTTTCCGATTGAATTTTTCTGAACTTATTATCATTTAGATTAGGCATCGATACACCTCCCTTTTGAACATACCTATCTTTTGCATATGGAATTATATTCATTCGTTGTTAGAAGCACGGGGAGGTGTTGTGTGCTTCCGATTTAGAAGAAATATTTATAAGACAAAGTAGTCCTCACTTACCTAACATCTTAATAATAATATTAATAGGCATGATGGTGATAATACTAAGAGTCACATGACCGGAGGGTATAGGTATGGTGGTATTTTATTCTCATAAGATTAACCGGAAAGGTCTGAAATATAGAGCCATTATAAAAATAACAACTGATTATTCACTAGTTACAGTTAGTTACGATTTAGGGCTTTATGATTCGGAAGATGAAGCGACAAGGGCTATTGTAATGGCAAAACAGAAGCACGCAGAGGATATAACCGACTCAAACCAAGAAAAGTCAAACTTACATCTAGAGAATTTTATAAAGGAAATGGTGAATCGGAAAAACTAGTTTTTGGGTGGAAGAGCATAAAAGTGAGAGGCTACATTACGTTTCGTAAGGTGGTGAACCATTCGAAAGAGAATATTCAAGAGGAATTCGATAATTGAAGCAGTTAAACAGGTGTAGATTACGATTGAATGTTCCAAATATATACAAATAGAGACAGATTTATCATACTATAAATGCCATATTAAATTACAAAAAAGAGATACTGGAAGGTTTGAACAAATATCAGCTAAATAGCGGATCTATAAGGGATCGAAGGTATCTATTTCGGATAGGGTCTCGGTCCCCTTACCCTCTCGTGTGAATATTGTACGTGCTATAACAAATAATAGTACCGATTAAGTCGAAACAGATGGGAGGTACAACGTTGGTACGCTCGAGACAATGGATAAGGAAGCTACAAATTGTTTGGGTATTTACACTAATAGTAACGGTTGGCTGTCAAAACGAGTTAGAGCCGATTCGTGAAGAGGAGTTACCTGTAACCCCCCTTTCAACTAAAGAAAGCGATAAAAGTAGAACGGTGCCACAATCTATGGGCGAGCAGGAGGTCATTAATAAAGATCTATATTATAGAGTGGTGGACTGGGAATTTGATGACAAGGAAGAGTACATTTATGCAGCCGCTTATGCCACAGTCGACTATGATGAAAATGTGTTATTAAAAATTAATGCAGAGACTCTTGAAGTGGAGCATACCGCTATATTAAAGCCGAATATTCGAGCAGTTGACCTTGAATATGGAAACAACAAAGTGTTCATTGCAACCAAAGATAATCTGATGGTGTATGACACTAAAACAAATATGGTGCCGGATAAGGTGGGTGAAAATTTCTTTTATACTCATGTCAATCAGATTACAGATATAGAATTTGCGGGGGACCGCCTTTATTTTATGAATAGGGCTTATGATAATGGACATATTTATCATCAGCTTCGATATCTTGATCTTACAACGAAGGAAATTGAAATCGTTGCTGCAGATGAAAATAAAGGTCGTTCTTATTACACAAAATTCACTCAGTTTCTACTGCCTGAAATTGAAGTGGACGAAAAGGGAAGACGATTGTTTTTAGGGGAAATGGGGGCAGGAAGGAACCCACGTGTCCTCACTGTTAGTATGGACACCCTTGAAATCTTAGACAGTGCTTCATTCCCACCATATGAAGGATATATTGCTCCAATTGTACTTCACTATAATGGAGGGGATCTTGTCTATGATAAGTACGTACTCAATTCTCAAAAATTAAGTGAAGTTCTAGGGCAATTTCCAGATTTTGAACGGGGCAATGAGCTAAGATATGCAAACGATAAATATGTCGTTTCACTAGATGCAATTTTTAGGCGGCACCCATTGAAAAGAATGGATGAGCATCATTTCGAGCCTCCTTATCTCATTAAAGAGGATACTATTATTTATAATTCGTATGGTTATATGGGTCAAACGACAAAGCTTGAGAAACAAAAAATAGCTAGTGATGTGTTCACAGACCTCTCTAATTATGAGGCTGAAATTACATTTTTACATGAAAAGGGGATTATCAATGGATTTCCCGACGGATCCTTTAAGCCATTACAGCCTTTAAGTCGATTGCAAGCCGTCACAATGATCTTAAGAGCTCTAGACATTGATCCGACCAAGGATGTAAAGAATCCAGGCTTTACTGATTTAAAACCTGGTGAGAATGGGTATGAAGCGATTGCGAAAGCAGTTGAGCTTGGGATTGTGACAGGGAAACCAGATGGTCGTTTTGATCGGTATGGTCAGTTAACACGTGGACAAATGGCGAAAATTTTAGTCAATGCCTTCTCTCTTAGCGGAACCACAACGATTGATTTTAAAGATGTAAAGGGGCATTGGTCGAAGACATATGTGGACAAACTAGCAGGGGCACAAATTACAAAGGGGTATCCGGGGAGCTTGTATAAGCCAAACGAGCAAATTTCTAGGCAGCATTTTTCATTGTTTATGTATCGTGTACTGAAAGAATAAAGCTGGCGTAGGGACAGATTTCCTGCTTCTAATGGAAATCTGTGTTCGCTGTTTTTCATATAACAAGATGTTAAGGGGATAAAGTATAGCTTTTTGGGACAAGTTCTTGAACAGCACCTCCAATAGTTAGTTGTAATAACAATTGGGGTTCAGTTCAATTCTGTCCCTTTTGAACTTTTATTTATCAAATATTGGGACAAAGTTCTTAACCCATGTACTCCCCTAACCCTTGATAAAGACCATATACATCCGCCCAAATTTCTTTTAAAATGACATTATACGACATTTTTTTTGTAGTGCGTTTTTTAAGGGATATAGGGGGGATCGATATGAGTAAGGAACGGCAAAGGATTGAAGAGCTAGAGCACCTTGTGAAGCAATTGAAGAAAGCGCAGGAAGAGAGTGCTTCGGCGATTGCGATGGATGACCGAAAATCGAAATCGTTCCCTTCGTTTCGTATTAAAGCTTGGAAAGTAAAGGCACTGATTCTGGCAATCATCATCATCGCTGTGATTGTGGGTACTGTACTTCTCTCGGGTAGTACGTTTAAGAAGGATACGGCTACATTTGTAGAGCAGGTTCAAGAGATGGCTACGCTTGCAACGGCAGAGGCTCATGTGAAGATTATCATTGAAAAAGAAGATAATAAATTATTCGGCAAAGACATATCCGTTAACTTTCCAGGTACAAAACAGGAATTGTTGTTAATCGTCCCTGCGACCGTTGTAGCTGGAGTGGACTTAAATCGTCTCTCAGATTCTGATATTCTTGTGAACGAAAAAGAGAAACAAGTAAGCATCTCATTACCAAGGGCAAACTTTATCCAGGAACCAGCTATCCAAATGGATCAAGTGGTCACATACTCTCATCAAGGATTGTTCCGAGGAGACGTAAACTGGGAGGAAGGGTTCAACCTCGCTGCAGAGGCTCAAGCGGAAATTAAAAAGGAAGCAATCGCAGTGGGAGTGTTGCAAACAGCGGAAAATCATGCTGAAAAAGTAATAACGGATTTTTTTGGCCACTTAGGTTATGAGGTCAAGGTTTCATATAAATAGCATTTTGGGGAGTTCATATAGGGGACAATTGAAAGGCACAACTAGTGGAAATGCTAGTTGTGCCTTATTACGTCTTTTTGGTAGAAGATTGGAGTAACACTCGTCTACTCATTCCTGAAAACTGTGTTGCTATAAATGTGAAGTTGATTGTACGGATTATTTGGTAGCTACAATCATTTAAGTATACTCAAGTATTCGTTCCACGGCCCAACATCTTCAGAGTATCTCTTCGCCATGACTCTTAGGATTTGGGAGATGTGTGTGAAGTCATGGACCACCCATGTAGATAGCAGTTGTTTAAGTGTTATTTCGCCGAATGCAGGATGGATGCCTTTCATGTTTAGGTGAAGCTGTGGATCAACGAGTTCTTTTAGTAGTAGTACATTTTTTTCTCGATACGTTTTAAATGTAGAGATACTTTCCTTAAAGGAAACGGGTTTGTCTTGTTGTAAGTGTGCGAACCTGTCAAATGGAGGGAGTGGTGTTACTTCATTTCCATCCAAAATTGAATTGACTCGAGGAATCCAATTTGTTTTTTCACATTCGATGAGGTGATCGATGACTTCCTTTACTGTCCAAGTACCTTCTCCTTCATGACATTGAATCCATTCCTCTGATATGTCTGATAAAAGCTGTTCGAGCGAAAAGGGTGTTCGTTGTAATCGTTCTAGTGCTTCTTCAAATTTGAAATTCATAAATAATTCCTCCTTATTCCTGATTAAGCTGAATGATTTTTTCCATACCCTCTTTAATTAGTTTTTCATTCGAAAAAGAATAGCTTAATCGTATCCATGACTTATATTGCTTAGATGGATCGAACACTTGTCCTGGAACAAATGAAATGTAATGGGCGAGTGCTTTTGATAGCAAGGAGTCGGTAGAAATTTCATCTGATAGTTTTACCCATAAATTTAAGCCTCCATTTGGACTATGCCATTGCCAAGTCGTGTTGGCAAGTTCTCCTTCCATCCATTCCTTTCTTATTTGTAAGGCAATTCGTAATTTGTCCAAATGTTGCTGTAACCTGTCAGAATGAAAATAGCGTAGAAATATTTTTTGATTCAATAATGGCGAGCCGTTATCCATTAAAAAGCGTGCGGAGACAAGTGGCTCCATGATGGAATGGTGACAAATGATGATGGACATTCGTAAACCAGGAGAGATATATTTACTAAAGCTTCTAAGGTAAATAACAGTGCCGACTGTATCATATGTGAAAACAGGAGTAGGAGGCTTTTCAGAAAAATAAATATCATGATATGCATCATCTTCTACTAATAAGCACCGATATTTTTCTGCAAGAGCAACCAGCTCTTTTCTTTGAAATGTCGGGACGGTATAGCCGGTTGGATTATTAAAAGTAGGGGTTAAGTAAAACAAACGAGGCTTATGCTGCTTCATGATATGTTCAAGACACTCCAAATCATACCCAGTAGGTGTAATGTCAATCGGTACAATTTTTGCCCCTTTACTTTCAAAAATATCGATAGCTGCACTGAAACAAGGTCGCTCAATGATAACTGTGTCTCTTGGTTTGATAAATGTCTGGGCGACTAATTGGATACCTTGCTGGGACCCCGATAAAATCATAACATTATCTCCATGCACGTAGGTTTTGTATTCTTTTTCAAAATAGGCTGCTAACGATTCACGTAGTTCTTCGTCTCCCTTTACACTGGAATACGTGGATAAAAGTTTCGGATAATCATCAAAAACTTGTTTCACATAGTTTGAAAAGTATTGATTAGGTAATAGGCTGGGGTCAATCAATGCTTGAGAAAAATTGTACTTTACTTTTGCTTGATGAATCTCCGATAAGGCATTTTTTTGAACATAGGCAGTTACAATCGGATTATTCAAATTGTCTAAATCTACAAGGGATGGTAAGGGTGTTTGCACATAGTAGCCCACCTTATCTTTGACATACACTTTGTTATGCTTCTTTAGGAGCTGATAAGCTTTGAGAACGGTTAGCCGATTTACTTGTAGCTCTTCAGCTAGCTGCCTGACAGAAGGCAGCTTGTCGTGTTCTTTCCATTCCTTACTTCCGATTCGATTCACGACATAGTCATACACTTCATGGAAAAGATGAGCCTTATCCTTATAAAGTTTTCCCACCACAAATCCCTCCTCGTTTAACAGCGTATCACACTCTACTTTTCTATCTGGTCTATTCGACAGTACCTGGTCTATTCCTTCTTCGATATGATGAAAGCAAGAAGATTATTAGTAAACAACGAGATGGCTAGACAACTATTTAGTAAAAAGGAGGCTTATTTATGGGGAAGCGTAAGTTAAAAGCTTTGTTAGGTGGGACGATTCTCTTATTCGTTTCTTCTTTGATCGTATTGATGCTTGTTTTTGAGAGTGGTTGTGTTGAGACAAGGAATGAATGTTCTTCTGGTCGTAATGGTATGGTGATAGAAAGATTGATAAATTGGGTTCCTTTAGCGCCTTAGGGTTATCCCGTTCCAACTGGCGTTAAGACCACCACTTCAAAACGTTAGATGAATCGAGAAGTTTAAGTGGGGGATAAGGAAAACCCCCACTGATTGAAGTTTCACTTTATAGGATACACGTGGGAGCTAAAACGACAATTAATAATTTGATTGTTGTTTGTTCCCATTTTTTCTTATGTGTCCAGAGCAAACAATACGAAACTCTATAATTCGGTTTCTCTGGTTCCCTCTGTCTGCTAGGAGACTGTCCAACGATTCTAATGCCTTAGCTTACTTGGAAACAGGTGCCTAGTTGAATATAGTGTTGTTTTGAAACTTTTGGAAATCCCTCCCGTATACCTTATGTGAGAGGAGTGGGAGGTAGTATGTATAAATGGCTTATTAGCTTTGTTATTGCTGTCATTTTGTTAACCGGTTGTTTACCAAGTACGGTAAAGGTATCAAACGAAACTTCTGAAGTGACGTTTACGCTCGTCAATAAAGCGGATTTATCTTCACAAGAAATGGCTGACTATAAAAAGGAAGTCGAAGAAGCCTTTCATACGATTACGAATTTACTACATACAGACTATACACCAGCTAAAGAAATTGAGATCACCTTTTACGCTGAAAGTGGTCCTTCCTATGGAGATGTAGACAAAATAACGTTATATCAAGACCATGGGAGTTATCACATCTATCATGAATTGACACATTCACTGCTTGGACACGGAAAGGTTATTGATGGGGAATTTGGCGGATCATCTGGATTCTTCACGCAGGAAGGCTTTGCGATGTATGTAGAAGATCAATACACTGACATGAAGGTAATTCCAGGATATGATATAAGCTTTCATCAAATGGTTAGACAGTGTATCGCATTGGAACGAAACCTGCCACTTAAACGTCTAACAGACAACTATTTGAGTTTTGAGTATTTTCGTTCCTATACTGACAGTAATGAAGAGTCCCTTCTACAAATGCTCAGCTACCTTCATGCCGGTTCCTTTATCACCTATTTAATCGATCAATATGGTATGAAAACCTTTGAAAAAGTCTACAATACTCCCAATCTACAACTAGCTGTAAAAGAAGTGTACGGAAAAGATATCATCCAACTTGAAGAAGAGTGGCTTCAATACATCATTCAAACAGAAAATGAACTTAGCTTGGAAGAAAGACGTGAGCTTCCAGGCTATCACCATTTGGAGAAAACGATTATGAATATTAGTGACCGGTACTTCTAAGAATTTGGGTGCTTCCCCCGGTACGTTAATGCTTTAGCGTATTAGGGGAAAGGTACCATTTTTTCAATAGTTTCTAGTTGTTTGTTTACTAAATATAGGATAATGTTTAGTTGATATACACGTCCGGAACAAGAGGTGAAAAGAATGATAGATGAAACAGATAGATTAATCATAAAGGCGTTAAAAGAAAATGGACGAATGATGATGAAAGAACTAGGGAAAAGCGTGCATTTAACGGGACAAGCGGCGGCTAACCGTGTAATGAAATTGGAAGAACAAGGTATTATAGAAGGGTATACAATAAAAGTGAACAATGCGAAAATCGGTAAGCCTATTCAAGCTTTTCTAAACATTTATACAAGAGGACTTGAACATAAACCATTGCTAGATTTTTTTCAAAATCAAGACTGTATTCAAAACATATATAAAATCAGTGGAGAAGGTTGCTACATGATTGAAGTATTCAGTTCTTCTCACCAAGAGCTTGATACTTTTTTAGAAGAGCTATCAATCTATGCAAATTATAAGGTTAGTATTATCTTAAACTCCTTAATGGATAAACTATAAAAACAGACATAACCGAATTAAATTGTCTGTTTTTTATTTTCATAAAACAAATCAGCCTTTAAGCTGATTTTTATTGTTGTTGCTTTCGGTAATCATCTGTTAGGATACCGGCATAACCCCAATTTTCATCTTCTATCTCTTGTATGACGATATGAGTGTGTTCTGGCTTTTTACCTAAGACATTTACTAGTGTTTCAGTAAACTCTTTCACAATTTGTGCCTTTTGGTCTCGGCTTGCTCCTTTTGTAATTTGTACATTAATATAAGGCATTAAAAACCCCTCTTCTACTATCGATTTTTAGATATCTTCTTTATGCTACCACCATTTCTCCATCTTCCAAAATAAAAATATTTTTGTTCATTTCCATCTTTAGTAAATAGTTACTTAATTCTTCCCTAGATAATAAACAATGGTTGAGAGCTTCCATATGCGAGACGAGGACTAGTCCAGATCCCATTACCTTGGAGGTTTCTACAATATCTTCCTTTGTCATCGTAATAGGTCCTTCTAAAAATTGAGCCGCTCCTCCATTTACAACCATCACTCCAGGCTGGTACCTTTCTATGGCTTGAGAAACTTCTTCACACCAGATTGTATCTCCAGCCATATATAATGGTTTATCAAGATTTGAATGAAAAACAAATCCTGAAACCTCACCCATTAAGGCTCCTATTTCACCCACACCATGCCTACCTGACGTTCTACTAATTGTGAGTTCTTCCCACATCAAAGAATCAGGGACACCTTGAACATTTGTAAAACCATCTTCCCTAATCGCTTCAACATCACCTGGTTGAGCAAAAATAAGGATATCCTTCCTTAGAAGTTCCTTTGCTTTAGAATCAAAATGATCAGGATGTAAATGGGTGATGATTACAGCATCGACGTTGAGTATTTCGTTTAAATCTATGGAGGGTGGTAAATCTACTGTTGGGTTATTCACATCCTGGTTTGGTGTATGAGGAAACGCAGGAAAAACTCCTTTATTCGCTAGAAATGGATCAACCAATATTTTTTTTCCGCCGTAATGAACTAGTAGGGTCGCATTTCTAATTTGTAGAATCTTCATGGATACCTCTCCTTTCTTTACTTTAGAATATGGTCTGTGACTGTATGAGTACAGTACTTCATTCAAGTATTTCTGCTCTTTTACTTGAACCGTGAAAGTGTTTTGGTGAAGGAAGCTCGTTCTGTCTCTTCAAACCCGTGTTTTCCTTTCAAATGTGGACAAAGTTACCATACGGCTACGAGAGTTGAATTTGATGGCCACCCCAATATACGGTGATTCTATTTATTAGCTAAAAATAGGCCAAGAAGAACCGACCCTACACGTACTCACAATTACTTATCTAAAAATTATGAATTTTATAAAGATTTTGTATTGATATGATAAATTGATTCATATATAATGGGAAAAAGCATAGACTTCATAAAAGGAATAAATATAAAGTGTAGACTTCAAAGTCAGAATTTTCACCATTTTTAAGGAAATTCATAATCAGAAGTGAAATGGAGGTAAACGATGACTGTTCGAAATGACATCTCCTATAGAAGATTGGAAGAGTTAGAGGATATCAATCAGGCTGTCAGGCTCCAAGCTGAAATATGGGGTTTAGAGGTTGTTTCCCCTCAGCCGCAGTTAGTCGCTTCTATTCATCATGGTGGAGTTGTGATTGGAGCTTTTACTGATCACCAGCTAGTCGGTTTTTGCTACGGATTTGCTGGCTATAAGGATAAAGAGGTCTATTTAATCTCTCATATGACTGGGATATTGCCAGACTACCAGAATGCCGGAATTGGCTACCAGCTTAAAATCCAGCAGAGAGAATGGGCTATCGATTACGGGTACAAAAAAATCGTTTGGACCTATGACCCTCTAGAAATAAGAAATGGTTACTTTAATATTTGTAAGTTAGGTGCGTATTCAAAGCACTATATTCCCTCTTATTACGGTGAGATGAATGATAAATTGAATAAAGGACTCCCAACTGATCGTTTGTTAATCGAATGGGATATTTGTTCGAAACGAGCCGAAGCTGCCCTTCGTGGCGCTTTCAAAAATCAAACCGAAACCAACTATGAATCCCTTCTAAGCTTTCATCAAAACAGCGATGATCCAACCCCATTACAGCACGAGATACTAGTCAAAGAGAATCAAGGCGGATACCGTGTTCCTGTTCCTTCAACTATTCAACTCATCAAGAAGCAAAACCCAAACGTAGCACATAAATGGAGATATGCCGTTAGACATGCTTTACATGAAGCTTTTTCAAAAGGCTATATGATTACTGGAGTTCAAAGAGAGCTAGATTCAAAGATTCATTTTTACATACTAGAGAAACGAGGAGGCTGAGATGAAAGACAACATAAACCGTTGGGTTACCCAGCACGAAGAAACCATTAAATCTACGTATCATTATTTACATACAAATGCTGAAGTAAGCTGGAAGGAAGTTGAAACGACAAAATTCCTCTGCTCGAAGCTAGAAGAGATCGGCATTCCTTATGAAACATTTGATCACCATACAGGAGTGGTTGGATATTGGGGGAGCAAAGAGGAGGGGCCAATCGCCGGGATCAGAGCAGATATGGATGCTTTATGGCAGCTTGTGGATGGGAAGTGGCAGGCGAATCACTCTTGTGGTCACGATGGGCATATGACAACCGTTCTTCATGCGATTACGTGTTTGAAGGAAATTGGCTATCAACCAAAGGGCCTAATTAAGATTATTTTTCAACCAGCAGAAGAGTCTGGAAAAGGAGCAAAAGCAGTCATTGAATCTGGCGTCATAGCGGATCTCGATTACTTACTGGGTCTTCATGTTCGTCCGATTCAGGAAATGCCTTTTGGCGTTGCATCTCCTGCCATCTATCACGGAGCCACGACCCTACTAAAGGGCGAAGTAAAAGGCGTGCAGGCTCACGGGTCACGGCCAAATCTTGGCATCAATGTTGTGGACTCACTAGGAGCCATTATACAAGCTGTTAATTCGATCAAGTTGGATCCAACTCAATCCGCATCGGTAAAGCTCACCATGGTTCGGGCAGGTGGAGATAATCTCAATATCATCCCGGATTATGCAGAGTTTGGGCTCGATGTAAGGGCAGCACAAAACGATGTGATGGCTGAAGTACTCGAGAAAGTCCATCATGCGGTAAAAGCCGCCGGCTCTTTTAATCATGCAGAGGTACAATTGGAACCACAAGCCTCCATGGTTGCTGCCGAAACGAGTCCGGAGTTGGAGGAAATCGTTAAAGAGGCGATTGTTGAAGTACTTGGGGAGGAAGGACTTGTTCCAGCACCTGAAACCCCAGGGGGAGAGGACTTCCATTTTTACAAAATGACGTATCCAAACCTGCAAGCAACGATGGTAGGACTAGGGACTGGATTATCACCTGGCTTACACCATCCTACGATGAGCTTTAATTTAGATGCACTTTTAAACGGTGTCAAAATCATGAGCCTTGCACTTGTGAAGGTGTTGGAGCAGAAGGTGTAGTCGATCCGAAGTTCTCAAGCGGTTCATCACGAAAAACAGGTAAGAAGAAAGGGTTCACATTCATGGAAAAATATACAGAAAACATAAGAAAAAATTATAACAACATGACGAAGCGCCAAAAGATGATTGCTAAGTATGTAATGGATTTCCCTAAGGATGTGGCGTTTCAAACCGCCAAACAAATTGGGAAAACGTGTGGGGCTAGTGAGACCACTGTCATTCGTTTATGCTACATACTTGGCTATTCGGGATTTAGTGAGCTACAAAAGGAAATTCAAACGAGCTTACTGGAAGACACGACTACTAACACGAATCCCATCGATAATTTCCGAGAAAAGTCCAATACATTAAAGAATACAAACTTAATTCAACATGTGATGGAGCAAGATAGCGCCTATGTGAAAGCCACGTTAGAGGATATGGATGCGATCCAATATCAACAAGCCATTGAAAAGCTGATTGAAGCAGACAACCGAATTGTACTCGGTTTCCGCTCTTCCTATGGTCCAGCGAGCTGGCTCATGTTTGCCCTGAATATCGTCATCGGAAATACGATTCAATATCGTGGAGAAATAGAGGATGCCAATTATTTATTATCCCATGTAGATGAAAACACGGTGATGGTGGCCATCTCCTTCCCGCGATATGTTCAAGAGACGCTCGCATTTGTGAAGGCAGCAAAGAAAAAGGGGGCATGTATTATTGCCATCACAGATGATCGACTTTCCCCTATTGGACAGTATGCTGATTTCGTATTCAGAGTCATAGCCGAGGTACCCATTCCGTTAAAAGGAATCACACCTACATTTTCACTCTTAAATTTGCTCGTAACGAGTATTGCAGCATCCGATAATCCGAAGGTACAAAACCATATGGCCGAATATGGCCAAAGTAGTAGTGAATTTTATCCATTTACGCAGAAAGAAAAAAAGGACGTGTAAGTCAATCTTAGTAAGGAGAGAAGACTCATGAACGATTTCCTGCATCACACTTTAGTGATAGATGGTCATTTTGATTTATTAATGGATGTTCAAATTCAACGTGAGAGAGGGAGAACAAAGGTCATTGAAACCGACTACTACCCCAGGTTCATCGAAGGTGGTGTAAATATCATTGTTGCCTCTTTATTTGTAGATAGTGGCTTCTTACCAGAAATGGGACTTCGAAAAGCGCTTAGTCAAATTAGTGCTTTATATGAAGAGGTGAAAGAATCTCCTGATAAGCTCATGATTTGTTTGAACGGAGAGGATATGAATATCGCCAAGCAAAGCCGAAAGATTGGATTCCTTCTATCACTTGAAGGGGCTGAACCAATTGGGACAGATCTTAGCTTGTTACGTGTCTTTTACGAGCTAGGCGTTCGGAATCTAGGACTTGTATGGAGTCGCCGTAATGCCGTAGCGGATGGAAGCTTCTTTCAGCAGACGAAGGAAGGGAGAAAAGGTGGGATCAGTAGCTTTGGAGTGAAGGTGATAGAGGAAGCGGAACGCCTAGGGATGACGATTGATGTATCTCACTTAAATGATGAAGGCTTTTGGGATGTCATCCAGCTCTCAAGTAAGCCCGTCATTGCTTCACATTCGAATGCTCGCGCGCTTTGTTCTACGATGCGAAATGTAACCGATGAGCAAATCGAAGCGATTGCCAAAACGAATGGGGTAATTGGTGTCAATGCGGCTAGTATGCTCGTTGGAGATGATGACGAAAGCTCGACATTGGACCATTTTCTAAACCATATTGATCATCTCGTCAAGGTAGCAGGGATTGAGCATGTAGGCCTTGGGCTTGACCTTTGTGAGGACTTTATGAAATATGTCTCTCCTGATGATTTAGCCAGTTTACCTAGAAAACCATTTGATGTCGTGTCAGGTCATTCCTCCCTTCCAGATCTAGTAGAAGGGTTGATGAAGAGAGGCTATTCGAAATCTCAGCTCCAAGCATTGCTGGGTGAAAATTTTAGGCGAATCTTCTTAAGGTAAGTGATACGCGAACGAGCTAAGGAGGAAGTACGATGACCAGTAAACCAATTTCCATACGAGAAGTGACTCTTCACCGTCTCGTGATGCGATTAAAGAATCCCTTCACGACCAGCTTTGGCACCTTCCAGGATAAAGAGTTTTTCGTCATTGAAATGGAGGATGAAGCGGGAGAAAGTGGTTTCGGAGAGTCTGTCGCCTTTTCGAGCCCTTGGTATAGCGAGGAAACGGTTGAAACAAACAAACACATGATGGAACAATTTTTAATCCCATTATTAGTAGAATCGCCTATTGACCATCCGGATGAAGTATCTAAGCGTTTTGAAAAGATTCGTCGAAACAATATGGCAAAGTCAGCATTAGAGGGAGCAGTCTGGGATTTATATGCGAAACGAAATCAGAACCCCTTATACAAGGAGCTCGGTGGAACGAGACAGCAAATCGATGTAGGCATTAGTATTGGAATCGAGCCAACAGCGAAAAAGCTTGTGCAAGTAGTCGAAGGCTTTGTGAATGAGGGCTACAAGCGAATGAAAATAAAAATAAAGCCAGGTGCTGACTACGAGATGCTGAAGGAAGTGAGAAAACATTTTCCTGACATTTTTCTGATGGCAGATGCCAATTCAGCTTATACGTTAAAGGATTTGGATCTACTAAAAAAACTAGATGAACTGGACCTCATGATGATTGAACAGCCGCTTTCACATGATGATATTATCGATCACGCCACCTTACAGTCAGCGCTTTCAACCCCCATTTGCTTAGATGAAAGTATTCATTCCTTTGAGGATGCAAGAAAAGCAGTCGAGTTAGGAAGCTGTAAAATTATTAATATCAAGATTGGTCGTGTAGGAGGACTCACAGAATCAAAGAAAATCCATGATTATTGTGCGCAGAAAGGAATTGCGGTGTGGTGCGGTGGAATGCTGGAAGCTGGTATTGGCCGCGCCCATAACGTTGCCTTAACCACGCTTCCTCAGTTCACATTACCTGGAGACACGGCTGCCTCTACAAGGTATTGGGTGAAGGATATTATTGAGCCAGAAGTCATGGTGGAAAACGGAGTCATTCATGTCCCGAATAAACCGGGAATTGGCTATGAGGTCAACCGCCAGGCACTAGAGTCTTATCGAGTAGACAAAACCGTGTTTTCCAATAAAAATATTTTGGCCTGATGGAAGGGGATGGGTGTGTGAAGGTGTTCATTTCAGCCGATATGGAAGCTGTATTCAACGTCTCTGGTATGTCACCAATGACGTAACCTGTGGCTCAAGTGTTAATGGCCATTTTCTACGTGCCATTCAAGGCTCAAATTCGATGAATGTTTAAAACCAATCACTGGTTGTGAATTGTACGCTTTCGTACAATTTTATAATAAAAAAATGATGGAAAAGGGAGAGGTTATGCATGACTCAACAAACAGTTAACCGTGAATTCGAACAGTATTGCCAAGAGATTGTAGAAGAATATGAGATTCCAGGCTTTTCAATTGGATTAGCGAAGGATGGACAGTTATTCTATGAAAATGGTTTTGGATACCGCGACGTTGAAAACAAACTCCCATTGTCTGCTGATACGGTTTTTGGAATTGGTTCAGTAACAAAATCCTTTACATGTGTGGCCATTATGCAGTTACAAGAGGCTGGAAAGCTGAATGTACACGATCCAGTCGTTAAATATTTACCGGAATTTAAGACGCCAAATGAAGAATATACGAAGCAAATGACCATTCACCACTTTATGACTCATTCAGCGGGACTACCACCATTACCAACACTATTTAAGGCGTTAAGCAAGAGTGTAGCCAATGATCCAACGTTTGATGATGGTGAGAAACCAGGCGGTGATATTGGGTTGGTACAGGAAGAAGCGACGAAGGAACAACCAAGTGTGGACACATATGAAGAGCTAATGGCAGACATAGCGGAGCAGGATTTCACCTTACTTGGCGAACCTGGAACTGAATTTAGTTACTCGAATGATAGCTACGCCATGTTAGGAACGATTATTGAACGGGTAAGTGGTGTGACGTACGAACAGTATATAAAGGATTACATCTTGGATCCAGCTGGAATGAAGAACAGCGTGTTTCATCTCGAAGAGTTAGACGGTCATGACGATATCTCTTGTCTTTATAACTCTCGCAAAAAGGATGATAAAACGATTGTTTTCGAATCGAATAATCCATGGGATGCACCATCCATGCGTGCAGCCGGATTTTTAAAATCTACGGTGAACGATATGCTGAAATATGCTGAAATTTTCCGTAATAAAGGGAGAGTAGGAGAGGCACAGCTTTTATCACCTGAAAGTGTGGAAGCGATTACAACACCACATATTGAGTGTGATAAGGATCGTTACTATGGATACGGTGTGATGGTGACTCCTGACTTTTATGGGTACAAACTCGTGGATCATGGTGGTTCGATTAAAGGGGTTGCAGCTCAAATGCATATCCTACCAGAAGTAGGACTGACAGGGGTTGCATTTGCGAATTTGGCAGGTGTACCAGCTACGAAACTATTATATAGTGCCTTTGCGGACTATTTAGGACAGCCAATTAAAGACTCTCATAAGTCTTATGAGGAAGTAGAGCTTTCAGAAGAGGAGTTAACCCAATATGTAGGTGAATATGCTTCTGGAGAAGGAACGAAATATTCAGTGGTGGTTGAAGAAGGTAAACTCTCGGTTAAGGCAGAGGGTATTACGTTATCTGATATTAAACCAATTGGAAACGATACATTTATGGTCGCCTTCAGAGAATCAGAGCTTGGCCTCAGGTTTGTGAAAGATGCTGACAACAAGGTAATACGCTTAGCGTTTGGATTTAGACAAACACCAAAAGTTCAATAGGGAGGACTTTAATCATGCTTAAGAAGCGTCCAGTCAAATCCTTTTTGTTTGTAACGATTCTCGTTCTTTCCATGCTCTTACTGTTTGGATGTAGTTCTGATTCGAACTCCACCACAACGGACGATGCGAATCCTGACAGTTCATCCACTACAGATGCTAATACAGATACGAATGAGACGGCTTCAGGACCTCAGTCAGGTGGTACAATCACCATTGCTTCCATGCAAGAGCCTGATACGCTAGATGTTCATAAAACAGCGATGAGTATCGCCAGTAATGTTGCGAGTCATTTAGGCGGGACATTGCTTGCCGTAAATCCAGAAACGAATGAATTAGAACCTTATCTAGCCGAAGAGTACAACGTATCAGCAGATGGAAAAACACTTACCTTTAAAATCCGTCAAGGAGTAACCTTCACAGATGGAACGCCATTAACCGCACAGGTGTTTAAAGATACATTTGACCGTATTTTAAATCCAGCTACTGGAGCAACGGTTGCAGCTAGTCTCATTGGTGGAGTAGAGTCCACTTCCGTTCCTGATGAGTACACGTTTGTCATCGAGCTCATAGCTCCATCTGCACCATTTTTACGTAACCTAGCAAGTCAAGGCTATTTACAGCCGTTATCCATGTCAGCTATTGAACAGCATGGGGATGATTATGGTCGAAACCCAGTTGGAGCAGGCCCATTTATTTTCAAAGAGTGGGTCACAGGACAATCCGTCACATTAGTAAGAAATGAAGACTTTAAATGGGCACAAAGATATGCTGAGAACCAAGGAAAAGCGTATCCAGAACAAATTGTGTATAAATTTATTGCAGATGCCCAAACGATGCTCGCTGCCCTAGATAGTGGTTCCATTGATGTAGCAATAGGAGTAGCCCCAAAGGATGTTCAAAAATATCGCGATAATCCTGATTTCTATGTGTTAGAAGCAGATCGTCAAGGCTTAGGATTATTTTTAGAAATGAATGTAGAGGATGAAATTCTAACAGATCTTTCTATCAGAAAAGCGATCAATATGGCGATTAATAAAGATGCCATCATCAAAGCCGTTCTAAATGGTGAAGGATCACCTGCCTATGGTCCAATTCCAGCTACAATTTTTGGTTATGACCCAAATGTTGAAAAGTATGGTCATAAACATAATCAAGAAGAAGCCGCTTCCCTATTAGAAGGTGCTGGATTTACAAAAAACAGTAACGGAATCATGGAAAGGGATGGGAAGGAGCTTTCCTTTGAACTTTCGACTATGGCTCAATATAACCAAGCGGCACAAATGGTTCAAGCGATGCTGAAGGATGTTGGGATTCATGTCAATATTCAATCGCTGGAAGCAGGAACGTTAATTGAAAAGGTATCCCAGGGAGAATATGATTTATCCTTCCTTGCGTACTCATACCCAGACCCTGACATCCTATACATGTTATTCCACTCAAGTCAAATTGGTGGATTAAACCACGCTCGAGTGAAAAACGCCGAGCTTGATGAGTTGTTAGAAAAAGGTAGAATCACGATTGATCCAGAAGAAAGAAAGCAAGTATATGCCCGTGTACAAGAGATTATTGTTGAAAACGCCTATTGGGCTCCCATCTATGCAGAAAAAGTTTTTTATGTTGTAAACAGTAGAGTGCAGGACGTGAAACTATCCAATGTCTCGCTAGAATACCAGGATGCTTGGGTGAAGCAGTAATGAAACAGTTCATTATTAATCGGATATTATCTGGTATTCTCGTTATCTTTGGAATTTCCATCTTTTCGTTCTTTTTGGTTCACTTAATTCCAGGTGATCCTGTTAAAATCATGCTTGGAATGAATGCATCACCAGAACAAGTGGAAAAACTAACACACCATTTGGGGCTTGATAAGCCCCTTTTGGTGCAATATGGGCAATATATGATGAATGTGTTTCAAGGTGATTTCGGGACATCGTTAAAAACAGGTAGGCCCGTATTAATCGAAATTCTCGATCGTTTTCCAGAAACAGTGAAGCTAGCAGTGTTTGGGCTGTTTGTTGCGGTAGTCATTGGAATCTCACTTGGAGTTCTAGCTGCTAGATTTAAAGATTCCTGGATTGACAAACTTTGTACCGCCCTTGCCACATTAGGGGTATCCATTCCAAGCTTTTGGTTAGCCATTCTATTAATCATGGTATTCTCCGTACAGCTCAAGATGTTTCCGATTGCGAATGGGACAGGGTTTCGAGATCTCATTCTTCCGGCAGTAACTCTTGGTGTCGTCGCCTCTACGATGATTATGAGATTAACGAGAAATGGGATGGTTGAGGTCCTCTCGAACGATTACATTCGGACGGCGAGGGCAAAGGGACTTGAGGATGGTCTCATATTATTTCGGCATGCGCTTCGAAATGTATTAATCCCGGTCGTAACGGTCATCGGTTTACAATTAGCCGCTCTACTAGGTGGAACGGTCATCATTGAACAGGTGTTTAATTGGCCTGGCCTTGGTACGTTAGCACTTGGGGCCATCACGTCGAGAGATTTCCCCATTATTCAAGGGACGGTTTTATTTATGGGAGTTGTGTATGTAACGATCAATATTTTAGTAGATCTCTTATATAGCTTCATTGATCCACGGGTGGAAATGGGTACAAAGGAGGCATAAACCATGGCAAAACTTGAAATGTATAAACCCATTCAAGCACGCGTTACACATAAGTCTCCATTGAAGATCAAGTCAGAAACCTTAAGAAAAGTAGCTCAGGATAAACGAGCCGTCGTTTGCCTCCTGTTTCTTTTCATTGTGGCATTAATCGGCGTATTCGCGCCGTTACTTGCACCGTATAATCCTGAAGAGCTATTTTATGAGTCCATTTTAGAAGCACCTAGCAAGGAACACTTATTAGGAACAGATGCGATTGGAAGGGACCTCCTTTCAAGGCTCATCTACGGAATACGTGTCACCATATCGGTTTCTTTGCTGGCGGTGGCGATTACGTTTTTTCTTGGAACATTCATTGGGTTAGTATGTGCCTATGTAGGCGGATGGGTCGACAATGTGTTAATGCGAATTATGGACATTTTGTTAGCGCTACCGAGCATTATACTGGCACTTGCGATTGTGGCGATTTTAGGACCTAGCTTAACGAATGCGATGATTGCGGTTGGAGTTGCTTCCATACCAGGCTTTTCAAGATTAATAAGAGGAGCCGCTTTGACCATTAAGTCATCTGGATTTGTTGAAGCAAGTCAATCGATTGGCAGCTCACACCGCTGGATTATCCTTAGACAGTTTTTACCGAATATAACAGGTGTATTGCTCGTCTTTACCACACTTTTTATTGGGGTTGCGATTTTAGATACAGCTGCTCTAAGCTTTATTGGTCTTGGTGCACAGCCACCTACTCCAGAGTGGGGAACGATGCTGAGTGAAGGGAAAAATTATATGAGCGATGCGTGGTGGCTGGCGACGTTCCCAGGATTAGCGATCACTATGGTCGTATTTGCCGTCAACCTGTTAGGTGATGCCCTGCGCGATATTTTTGATCCGAAATCATCACAGTAAACTAAAGGGAGGTGGGGGAAGCATATGTCAAACTTGTTAGAAGTGACGGGATTAACCACTCAATTTGAAGGGAAAAAGGGTCCATTAACAGTCGTCGATCAGGTGGATTTTACCGTGAAAAAAGGTGAGATCCTCGGATTAGTAGGGGAGTCGGGCTGTGGAAAAAGTGTCACATCCCTTTCGATTCTTCAGTTACTTGATAAAAACGGGAAAATTTCAAGCGGAAACGTCTTTTATAAAAACATCGATCTCGTTCAAAAGTCCGAAAAAGAAATGAAGAAAATTAGAGGAAAAGAGATTTCAATGATTTTCCAGGATCCGATGACCTCTTTAAATCCGGTCTTAACGATTGGGAAGCAAATTGGTGAAGTAATCGAAAAGCATGAAAAGATAAAAGGCAAAGAAGTGAAGAAAAAGGTGATCGAGCTTCTTAAGCTAGTGGGGATTCCACGGGCAGAGGATATTTACGATGAGTATCCCCATCGCCTATCGGGTGGAATGAAGCAGCGTGTCATGATCGCAATGGCGATTGCTTGTCATCCGGCAATGCTGATTGCCGATGAGCCCACAACCGCGTTAGATGTCACGATTCAGGCACAAATATTAGATTTGCTACGGTCGCTGAAGGATGACCTCGATATGTCGATATTGTTGATCACCCATGATCTCGGTGTGGTTGCGGAAATGTGTGATCGGGTTGTTGTCATGTATGCGGGCCAGGTTGTTGAAGCAACGGATACGAGAACGCTCCTTCGGAACCCAAGACATCCTTATACCGTTGGCTTAATCCAATCCACTCCCCACCAATCAAAAGGGGAAAAGCGTCTAAAATCGATTGTCGGGCAAGTGCCAGCTCCTGACCAATATTCTAAGGGCTGCCGGTTTGCCAATCGTTGTCCAAAAGCAATGTCGATTTGTGAGACGGCCGTCCCTCCATTATTGGAAGTAGACGGTCAAACATCCTGTCGTTGTTGGTTATATGAAGAGAAAGAGGTTGGTGTTTTATGACGACAGCTTTACTCGAAGTAAAGAACTTAGAGAAAAAATTCGCAGCTAAATCGGTGTGGTTCCAGAAAAAGCAATATGTTCATGCCGTGAATGGTGTAAGTCTTGCGTTAGATGAAAAAGAAACTATCGGGATTGTAGGGGAATCAGGCTGTGGGAAATCAACGACGGGCCGGTGTATACTCCGATTGATTGAGCCAACGAGTGGTGAGGTACTTTTTCAAGGGAAGGATATCACGACGTTAAGCAAGCGGGAGATGAATGAGATTCGGAAGGATATTCAGATGGTCTTTCAGGATCCAATGGCATCCATGAATCCAAAGCTAAAGGTCAGAGAAATTCTATCGGAGCCGCTAATTGCCCATAAGATTCCAAGACTTGAGCACGAACAGCTATTGAGTGAAACGATGAGGCTGGTAGGGCTATCAGAGGAGCATTTGTCACGCTTCCCTCATGAACTTTCAGGAGGACAAAGGCAACGAATTGGAATTGCGCGAGCGATTATTTTGAGGCCGAAAATAGTGGTATTAGATGAGCCCGTGTCCGCACTGGATGTATCGGTGCAGTCACAAATATTGAATCTCTTGCAGGACCTACAAGATGAGCTCGGTCTTTCTTATCTATTTATTTCGCATGACTTAGGGGTCGTTGAGCATATTGCCCATACAGTGGGTGTGATGTATTTAGGAGAAATGGTCGAAATAGCGAGCAAAGAGCAGCTATTTGAACAGCCCCTTCATCCTTATACAAAAGCCTTACTTTCAGCCATTCCCAAAACCGATCCAGACGAGGTAAAGGAACGAATCATCTTAAAAGGAGAACTTCCCTCACCATCCAATCCTCCAACAGGATGCAAATTCCACCCTCGATGTATCTTCGCCATGGACATCTGTAAAACAGCTAAACCAGACTTGCGACAAGTCGAAGGAAGACAAGTGGCTTGTCATTTAGTTTGATGGTGAAGCATGGGGACGGTTCTATTGCTTTCTTGTTAGGAAGCAGAAGAACCGTCCCCGTGTTTTCGAAAAGTTTAAGAGGGAGTTGAACTTTATTGAACATTCATTTGTTTGATTTTAACTTAAATCAAGAGCAAGAAGATAGAGCGAAACGATTACATGAGGAGAGCATCATTATCGATATGCTTTTTCAAGGACCGATGTCTCCATCTAATTTCAACGATGAAGTAACAGAGGAATTGAAAAAAAGATGTGAGAAGTATAAAAATGATCCAACTGAATATGTGTTTCGTATCATGCTTGAATCGTATAACATGGCATGTATGGGTGAATTACCTGCCTTTAAAGAAACATGGCTCCAATCTGGAATCACGGCCGGGAACAGACAAATATCTGGTGGTAAAGATAGTCGTTCCTTTGAAGATTCGATTAAGTATGTAACAGCCGTACAACAGCAGTTTGACTCATTAGACTGGCTCGTAAAAGCAACAAAAGGCGAACATATTCGTCAAGCGAAAAGAGAAGGTAAAGTAGCGGGAATGGTCACCACACAAGATACAGAGTGGCTCGGCACAAACCTAGATAATCTTGAAATGATGTATAAATTTGGACTTCGAGTGGTGCAACTTACTTACAACATGCACAATCATGTCGGAGCTGGCTGCACAGAACGAAATGATGCAGGTATCTCTAACTTCGGCGTGAAGTTTATTAAGAAAATGAATGAATTAGGAATTGTGGTGGATACAGGTCATACAGGAAGGCGGTCTACTTTGGATGCTTGTGAAATTTCAGATGCTCCTGTCATCGCTTCCCATACAGCATGTAAAGAAGTAAGCGGCCATGCAAGAGGGAAGGATGATTACACCCTTGAAGCGATTGCCAAAACCGGTGGAGTGATAGGCGTGGTGACAGTACCTCAATTTCTAAATCAGGAAAAAGAGAGACCAGATATGAATGACTTCTTAGATCACGTCGATCATTTAGTTAAGCTCGTTGGGGTAGAGCATGTCGGGATTGGAACAGATTGGCCCATGAATATGCCACTACTTGTCCAAGAAATGATTGCCACACAAATCGCCCCAACCATTGGCTTTCGAAAAGAAGACAAATTACCAACAACCGACTCACTTCTAGGATTCGAGCAATACATAGAAGCCATCAACATTACGAGAGGTTTAGTGAGTAGAGGGTACAAGGACGAGCATATCAAATTGATTCTCGGGGAGAATTGGATGAGGGTTATTGAAAAGGTATGGTAAGGAGAACTAGAAAAAAAAACCAGGGAAGGTCCGAATGGGGTCAATCAGAAGTTTTGCTCACTAAAAAGGCACAACTAGCGGAAACATGCGGGTTGTGCCTTCGGTTATTTTTAGGGCGCGATCTCTCATCTACTCTTATCTTATCTACATTATTCGGTTATTTTTTTGATCGTGATTCATCCGTTAGTCGGAGGTGTTAGCGCTTTTGGTATCATTGCTGGAGTATTATTTCGAGGACTATATTTACTGAATTGCATAAATATTAGACTTGTAAAAATCTTCCCAAAGACTGATAAAGTGCAAGATACATATGAAAAGTGTTTAAGTGAGAAGGAAGAGGGTTCTTCATTCCCCTCTTCTTTCTTGTTGGTAACACTTGTTCTGCTAGGCATGAAATAAAAGGTAGACAGGGTACTATTCGCTATACTTTCATATTACTTAGGTTTTAGGACAAAGTCTCTGTCCCCTCGAACCTTTTAACTACCTTACTCATTCCATTCCCTTAACTGCTCATCACTTGGCAACAAAAAGGTTAGCAATCCCAGTAAAGGTAAGAACGAAACACTGATCATGGTCGGCGTTAAACCCACAGCATCAATCAGTGTACCAAGTGCCACAGAACCGATAGCCCCCATTCCAAATGCAAGACCTACAATTAATCCAGACATCGTTCCAATTTTCCCTGGTAACAGCTCCTGTGCATAAACAACCGTAACGGAGAAACTTGATAATAAGATGAGTCCGATTATCGCTAATACAACGAATGATATCGTTGGACCGACATAAGGTAGAGCTAATGTTAGAGGTGCCGATCCTAGTAAGGAAAATACGATTACATTCCTTCTACCGAACCGATCCGCCAGTGGACCTCCAAAGAAGGTACCAACCGCTCCTAATAATAAAAACACAAAAATATAGATTTGTGCCTGTGCAATGGTGACACCATACGATTCCATGGCGAAGAATGTAAAAAAGTTAGAGATGGCGCTACCGTACCAAGAACGCGCAAAGACGATAATGACTAAGATAAGTAAAGCAAGCTTAATTGCTTTTGAATGAGCTACTTTGTTCTCTGTAGAAATCTTCGTCTTTTTAACCGGAGTCTTTAAAGATAGTCTGCTTGCATACCAACTTGCTATATAAAATAGTAGAATTACGGCAACACCGGCCACAAGTGTGAACCAGATGGCTCCAAATTGTCCAAGCGGAACGAGAACAAGGGCTGTAATCACAGGTGCCAATGCTTGACCGGAATTCCCTCCAACTTGATAAATCGATTGAGCTAACCCTCTGCGATGTCCAGCTGCCATATGGGTGACACGTGAACCTTCTGGGTGGAAAATTGCCGATCCAATTCCGATAAAAATCACGCTAATAATGATCATCCAAAAGGAAGGAGCAAGAGCTAATCCTAAGATACCTAGTAAGCTACTAGAAAGACCAATGGGTAAAGCATACGGCATCGGGCGTTTATCTGTGTACCATCCAACCGCCGGTTGCATCACCGATGACACCATGTTTAACGCGAATGCAATCAAGCCAAGCTGCGTGAACGATAGTCCCATTGATTTTTCTAAGATCGGAAACATCGCTGGAACCACTGACTGCAGCGTATCGTTTAACAAATGGCACAAGCCTAAAATAAACAGTATCGAATACGCTGTTTTCGAATTTTGATTTCCTTGTGGGGCTTGTTGGTTTGTAGACGCTAAAGCCATTTTCATCTTCCCCCTTTATATCCCGTTCCAACTGGCGCTAAGACCCCCACTTCAAAACTTTAGATGCATCGAGAAGTTTAAGTAGTGGAGGATAAGCACCAGTAAGAACCTTGTATAGGAACACAGACTAAAGTCGCCACCTCCTGTGGCAACGTCTGTGTGACCCACAGTGTGGGCCTCAACTAACAATCAGTGGGGATGAGGAACCCCCCTGATTGAAGTTTCACTTTATCAATATGTAAAGTATACGTGGTGAGAGGGATGGATGTCACGGGTTAAATATTGCTTAAAAAGTTTAGGTTAATTATCTTTGTCAATAACCAACTAGTGATAGATTGGAGGTTTTTTATAGGAATTGTCGAATTTGTGGTAGAAAGACGATTAAGGTAACCTGGTATAAGGAGGTGGATATGATTGTGGAGTGTTAGTTTCAATATCATAGATTTAGTAATTGGTATTTTTGGATGGTTAACAGTAGGGTATCTAGCTTATCGCATATTTGCGAGACTACCGTATAAACCTAAGGTTTGGAAGATCGTAATCGTTATTGTAGTGGGACTTTTTACTTTTTCAATTAATTGGAATGCGTGGGATACTCTCATAAGAATTCCTATTTTACCTCTAGGTGTCTGGATTTTGTATGCGGTTCTAAAAAGAAAGGAAGGAAGATGGGAAAATTATCGTTTATTCGCTTGGTTAGGATTTGGGGCTAATTTCATTTTTATCTGTTTTCATTTCATTTCTATTCCTATACAACATGGATTCTATCCTCCTGATAAGCCGTCCACCTACATATCAGATGTAACCGACGCTTCAGTTGTTCAATTCCATCCATCAGCTAATGATTGGTCACTACATCAAGAAATACTTATGGAACAAATGGATGAGTTCAAACCAGATAGAATTATGAATCAACAATGGTATGAAGAGACTTATATGAATGCTGAATCAAACAATAGAAGAGAACGATTTCCATACCTTTTAGCCAACTCTAAACCAAAATGGGGTAGCGGTATTCATTGTACCATTTATATTGAGGATGATGGAAAAGGGATTTTAATTGGAACCGCTAAACAACAGCTTTATTTTCGCTCCGAACGATCCATCTTAAGGGAGGGGAAGCAAAGTGAATAAGAAAAAAATAGTATATTTTGGAAGTGGAATCGTAGTCGCATTATTTTCCGTTATGATTTACAGCTTTTATTTTTCATCCCCTTCTCCTTTTCCATCAGAAGAGGAGTTAATTGAAGAGATGACGAAGGTTTTTCCAGAAGCCGAAGTAAGTCAAATAAGAGAAGTTATTGATGTAACTGACCGTGAAAAGTTCGTTCCGATCGTTACAAAGAAAGATAGCTATGGCAAAAGCTTCTGGGTATGGGACAAATATAAATGGCAAGTGACCTATATTGATATGACTGGGAATCCACTTATTTGGAAGGCGAATGAAGAAGATCCATCAACGTATCATATTGTTTGGAACATCCATCCTGATGATCAATTGAAACATATTAAATTCTATATGGTTAGAGATAGAGGGTATAGAACAACAGAAGGTACATATGAAACGTACTACCCAAGAGTACAAATGGATCAAACCATTTCACTGGAAAAAAAGTCTTATGGTGTTATGCAAATCCCTAAGGAGTGGTCTGTCTTTATTACCTCTTTAAACAATGCGCAATTTGTTCAGCAACCAGACTTGTTCTTTACTAATTTCTATTCTGAACAGCAGGTTTTTTATGGCTGGACTCCATATGGTCAAGATAACAAATTGAGTTTCCCCGAAAACTCTGTAAATGGTACTGGATATTCAAATGGTGGAGTAAATACAGAGCATGTCATGATATTGGATGAAAATGAAATAGAAATATGGAAGGAAGAATAGTAAGCAGGGACGGTTCTTCTGCTTCCAAAAGGAAGCAAGAGAACCGTCCCTACTTTTTTTCTAGCAAAAAGAGATAATATTCTGATAAATTAAGTAATATAAAGAATATAGATTAGTAGGAAAGAAAGAAGAGGTAGAGTATCGTAGCTAGCTGTTTTTACCGAGGAAACTAAACCCTAAACCCAAAAAACAAGGAGAATCCAAATGATTAGTGATTCCTTCTTTACGTTTATGATCTTCATTGGTGTTATCATCCCTATTGTTAGTATGGCGCTTTTAATGGTGTTAAATCTATTTGAAGAGGAAATGGATGTGCTAGAGGTCGAGAATGCTAGGGTGAAGCTGGAGAAGGAGCTGCAGCTTAGTGAGTATGCTCAGTTAAATCAGCAGATTCAGCCCCATTTTTTATTTAATACACTGAATTCCTTTATTTCGTTAGGTAGATTAGGGCGTTCCAAGGAGATAGTCGCAGCCATGGAAAGGTTCTCACTGTTTCTTCGTTATCGTTATAAAAATAAACAAACGCTCGTTCCATTTCGATTAGAGCTTGAATATACAAAGCATTATTTGTATATCCAACAATTAAGGTTTGGAAAGAAGCTGTTCGTCTATTTCCATATCGATGAGGATGCTATTGAAACGACGATTCCCCCTTATACGCTGCAAACGTTGACTGAAAATGCCTTTAAGCATGGACTTGAAAAACGAGAAGGTGAAAAAGTGCTAGAAATTGAGCTTACGAGAGAGGGGAATTGGGTGCTACTCAAGGTGAAGGATAATGGGGCGGAAAGCATCCCCTCAAACTACGAAAAAAGAGGAATTGGGCTCATCAATCTTAAGAAACGACTAGAGCTGCTGTTTGACTTATATACGTATGTAGATATAAAGAAGGACACTGATGATCATACGGTCGCAGCGGTGTTATTTCCGTATACTCCTGAGGAGGTTTTGGAGAATGAACATTCTATTAGTGGATGATGAATACCTAGAGCTTGAACAGCTTCAATATTTGATTAAAACAAAGTTTCCGATGTGGAATATTTATGTAGCTGAAGATGGAAGCAAGGCGTTATCGATTGCCAGGGCTGTGACCTTCCCTTTAGCACTCATTGATATTCAGCTTCCAGGTGATTCAGGTCTTACCCTAATAAAAAAGCTTCGAAACATACAGCCTAGTATCTCTACGATTATCATTTCGGCTCATCAGGAGTTCCAATATGCACAGGAAGCGATTATGCTCAATGTCACCGGCTATGTGGTAAAACCGGTAATAGAAAATGAGCTTTTTGAAGTCATACATAAGTTTTTACACGCATCGAATCAAGTGTATGGAAAATCAAAGGTTGTCCAGCAGATGCTAGACCGAATTCATGAAGATTATCAGGAAAAACTGAGTTTAACAACGATTGCCCATCAGCTCCATATGAATGCTCCGCATTTGAGTAAAAAGTTTGCCGAAGAAGTGGGTATGAACTTTAAAGACTACCTGATCAAATACCGAATTGAACAAGCCAAGGTACAAATGAAAAGAGACCCACACGCATCCATTAACGATATTTCAGATGCCGTCGGTTTTACAAGTCAGCACCATTTTAGTAACTCTTTTAAGAAACATGAGAAAACCACTCCCACCAAGTATAAGGAACGATTTGTATGACGGATATCACGGTATTATTTGCACTTGCGATTGTTTCATTAATCATCGTCATGCCTGTTGTGGCAGAGGATCGCCTCATCGCTCATTATGTACGTCTGCCTAAACCTATAGGTGTCGGGAAGGGGACGACTTTGTTACTTGGAAGATTGGTATCAGGATTTTCCATTGTGGTCCCGATGTATTTAACCGTTCAAAATGGCGTATTAGCCGGAGGAGTGTTTGCCCTAGGGGTTGTAAGCTCGATCTTCTTTTACTCCTATATTATTTCTAAATCAGGGAATAGCTTATTTGATTTCTTGGATCAATTAGCCCCGTTATCAAAAATCCAATTAACGATTATTTGCCTAGGGAGTAACCTAGTGTATCTTTTTTTACAGGTCGTGCTAGTGGGTGTAACATTACATGAATTAATCGGAACACCATATCGTGTCACGATTTTCATCGTGACCTTATTTTGTATGATCTATGCAGGGATAGGAGGCATTCGTGGAATCAGGATGTTATCTTTTCCGTTTCTAGCGATCCTGTTTTTCTCCGCGATGGTGATTCCGTTAACCTTATTTTTAATCAAAGGGATTCATCCTGTTTATTCTAATTTATCCATGACGAATTCCAATTTAATAATCGAGCCATTGTCAAACCTACTCATCTATTTTATTACCTTTGTTTGTACAACTAGTTTTTTGTTCTCTGATCTTTATCTTCGAATGCGAGTGTTAGATATAAAGGAAAAAAGACAGCGTGCTTCTCTTTCCTATGCCAGTTTTTGCTGGAGTGCCATTCCACTTGCTTTTACGGCTCTCACCATTTACGTTCTCTCCCAAATAGGAGAGGCATCATTTGAAAACGTTTTGAATGCAATGAAGGACGAGGTCTCAGGGTTTATCTTTTTATGTGTCCTGTTATCGTGGGTGATTTCATTTGTCGTCGGAATTGGAACCTCCCTACAAGGAATCATTAGTCACCTACAGCTATTACATGTTCCAACAGAAAAAGAGCAGTGGCTGAGATTAAAGCTTGGCTATCTATTTGGATTTATCATCGTAATTTTATTAATAATACCGGATGTCAGTATGAATGGAGTCCTTTCGTCCATAAAATGGTACCTTTTCTTCTTAGTGGGGATGAGTGTTCCGATTGTGACAACTATGATGTTCACTCATCGCTTTAACTTCAGCCTTCCCCTTACTTCTGTTGTTTTATTGTCGAGTGTTTGGGTAGTAGCAACGATTGCCCTTTCATTTTATGTCCAATTACTTCTTACCTTTTTGATCTCGTGTTTACTATCATTTGGATTTATTTTTATAAAAATTAAAATATTGCAAAAACAACAAAAATGAATGCAAAAATGAAGATAAGCCTTCCGTTATAATGAAGAAAAATGATGGGAGGCGATTTATTTTTGAGTACGTTACTTGAGTGTAAGCATTCATTTTACGCGTTCAGTAAAGAAAACAAACCGTTTATGGAGGTTTCATCCGGCTCAAGGATTACAATTGAGACGTTTGACTGTTTTCAAAATCAAATCCGTTCCAATGACACATCTGTAACTTCTATTGATTGGAATAAAATTAATCCTGCAACTGGACCTGTTTACGTAAAGGAAGCAAAGGTTGGAGATGTGTTAAAAGTTAAAATTGAAAATATTGAATTAGATGACCTTGGGGTAATGGCTGTTGGGCCTGATCTTGGTGTGATGGGACATCGAATTGAAAAGTTTGAAGCAAGGGTAATTCCAATTAAGGAAGGGAAAGCCATTTTCAATGAAACCCTTCAAATTCCTCTGAATCCGATGATTGGAGTAATTGGGGTAGCTCCAGCAGGGGAAGAGGTATCATGTGGAACACCTGGATCACATGGTGGAAATATGGATACTACCTTGATTACAACAGGGGCAACCCTTTATTTTCCAGTGTTTGCAGATGGAGCGCTTTTTGGTCTTGGTGATTTACATGCAGCAATGGGAGATGGAGAAATCGGTGTTTCTGGGATTGAAATACCAGGAAAGGTCACGGTTACTTTAGAGGTGATTAAAGGACACACTATCCATCATCCAGTATTAGAAAATGAAGATGGAATGGCTTTTATTGTCTCAGCGAAAACCTTAGATGAAGCGGTCAAGACATCCGTCGAGGTTGCAATTGATACCCTGCTGCCACAAACTGATTTAACATTAAATCATTTTACCATGGCGATGAGTGCAATGGGCCAAACACAGATTTCTCAGGTAGTCGATCCTTTATTAACCGCGCGATTCTTTGTTCCAAAATCCTTCTTAGACGCTTATCAGATTACGTTATTTCAATAAATGTTTTAAGATGAAAGCATTTGAAAGGGGAAAAATGGATGGAACCACAAGTAAAAGAAACAAA
Organism: Bacillus salitolerans; assembly: GCF_042680805.1. Taxonomy (NCBI): domain Bacteria; kingdom Bacillati; phylum Bacillota; class Bacilli; order Caryophanales; family Bacillaceae; genus Bacillus; species Bacillus salitolerans. Next base: position 57,946 of record NZ_JBHUEM010000055.1, read on the forward strand.
GCTAGAAAACTTTGGTTATAAGCAGGAGCTTAAGCGTTCACTTACATTTTGGGATTTATTAATTTATGGTCTTGTGTTTATGGTACCGATTGCACCGTTTGGAATTTATGGGTATGTGGCTCAAGGGTCGAATGGGATGGTTGCCCTTGCTTATTTAATCGGTATGGTGGGGATGATCTTTACGGCATTAAGCTATGCAAGAATGTCTGAGGCTTTTCCAATTGCAGGTTCCGTTTATTCCTATGCCCAACGCGGTATCAATGAAACGGTTGGCTTTTTTGCAGGATGGGCGATTCTATTAGACTATATTTTGATTCCAGCTTTACTGTACTTAGTGAGTGCAGCAGCGCTTGCAGATATTGTTCCGGGTGTTCCAATGTTTGTGTGGTTAGTTGTGTTTATTGGAATTAATACCGTGATTAACGTCCTTGGGATTGAAATTACAGCTAAAGCGAACAAGGTCATTGTCGTTTTAGAATTAATTGTGCTTGCTGTTTTCGTTGTAGCTGGGATCATTGCGATTAGTGCCGGTGTAAATGGGGCAGAATTTTCGTTTAAGCCTATATATGATGGTGATCATTTCAGTTTGGGACTTGTGATGGGAGCTGTTTCGATTGCGGTTTTAAGCTTCTTAGGCTTTGATGCCATCTCTACTTTAGCTGAAGAAACAAAGGGAGGAAGAAAGGTTGTCGGAAATGCAGTTATTTTTTCATTACTAGTCGTAGGTGTTCTATTTATTATTCAAACATGGGTAGCCGCCCTGATATGGCCAGATTATACAACCTTTGAAAATGCAGATGTTGCCTTCTATCAAATTGCAGAACAAGCAGGTGGTCCATGGTTAAAATGGACAACAATTATTGCCACTGCTCTCGCTTGGGGTATTGCTGACGCCCTTGTTGCACAAGCGGCCATCTCCAGAATTTTATACAGTATGGCGCGTGATAAGAAATTACCAAAAATTCTATCAAAAGTACATCCGAAGTTCCAAACTCCATATGCAAGTACGTTAGTCGTTGCCGTCATTTCTTTAATCGTTACAACGGTCTTTGCATCTAAGATTGGTAGCTTAGCTTCGCTTGTTAACTTTGGTGCCTTAACGGCATTTTTATTCTTACACATATCCGTCATTTATTACTTCTTAAAGAAACAAAAGAGTAAAGATTTCTTTAATCATTTGATCTTGCCGGGAATTGGTCTGTTAATCATCGGCTTTGTTTGGTTCAGCCTGGATGCTACCTCGAAGCAATTAGGCTTTATCTGGCTCGGCCTAGGTATTCTTTATATGATTTATTTAAAGTTAGCGAAAAAGGATTCGTCTATTTCAGAGGACTTGCAATAATCGTTTGGTTAAAGGGGTACAGTTTATTTCTGTCCCCATACCTAACAATAACGTTTGGAACAGGGGACGGTTCTTCTGCTTCTAGTATGGAAGCGGGAGAACCGTCTCTTCGTCTTTATTTAGTTGACTTAGTCAACTAAATATTTTATGCTATAGTTAGTTGTAATTTTCAAACTATTGATATAGAGGGGTGGTAGTGAGATGGATAGGCTTCAATATGCAGAAAAGATTAGGAAATTCAACCGTTATTATGCGAGCGTTTTAGGTAAAATCGATCAAGAAATTTATCATCAACCTTATCCATTAACGGAAGCAAGTGTCATTACTGAAATTAAGGTTAGGAATGGTTGTACAGCAACAGAAGTGAGAGAAGATCTAGGAATTGACCGTGGTTATATGAGTAGAATCCTTCAAAAGTTTGAAGATGAAAAAATTATTTATAAAGAGCAATCTTCTGTTGATAAACGGCAATACCTTCTTTATCTTACTGTCGATGGTAATGAAATTTATCAAAAGCTAGTAGAAACGGCCAATCGTGAAGTTGGAAAAATGATAGAATGCATACCTACTAATGAATTAAACCGGCTAATCAGTTCAATGGAATCCATAGAATCCATTTTTTCAACCGAACACGTTCTTCAGCCAAATGTCTCCATTCGACCTTTTCAACCAGGAGATGTTGGTTTCGTCGCTCACCTTCATGGTAGGTTATACGAACATACATATAAATTTGGGGAAATGTTTGAATATTACGTGATGAAGGGTTTAACAGAATTTATGATTAATACCGATGGGGGAGAGCTATGGATTGCCGAAGTGGATGGGAAAATGGTTGGTTCCATTGCCATCACAAAATCTAATGATTCTGTTGCCCAGCTAAGGTGGTTTATTCTCGATGAGAACTATCATGGTATGGGTATAGGGAAGAAGTTGATGGAGACGGCTATTCATTTCTGTAAAGAACAAGGTTACAAACATATATTTTTATGGACAGTCAATATTTTAGACACAGCACGTTATCTTTATAAAAAGTATCAGTTCAAATTAACTGAAGAAAGACCAAATCATGAATGGACAGGAACAAAGTTAATCGAAGAACGATGGGATTTAAATCTTACTTAAGGAAAAGTAAAGAAAGTACGATTACGAATAGTAGTGAGCGATACGTCTATGCAGTTATGAAGAAAAACAGAAGGTGGAACATGTTTTAAAGGAGTACGTTTCCGTTTATCCCGTTCCAACTGATGCTAAGACCCCCACTTCAAAACGTTAGATGAATCGAGAAGTTTAAGTGGGGGATAAGCGCCAGTAAGAACCCTGAAAAGGAACACAAACTAAAGTCGCCACCTCCTGTGGCAACGTCTGTGTGACCCACAGTGTGGGCCGGGGCTAACAATCGAACCCCCCCACTGATTGAAGTTTCACTTTATAAAGTAAGTATGTTATGAAATAAGATCGTTTAATGGTTTGTTAGGGTAAAATTATACAAAAGGGGATTGCCATGAAAACGACAAAACCACATCAAAAACGTTGTGGGCTATAAGTATAGCTGCAAACATTCTCTAATCTGTTTATTGCTCGGATTACTATCATCTAATTTTTGGGTATTATTGATTGGATTGGTTATCGTTTTCCTTTTATCTATAGAGATGGTAAAAAAGACTATTGAAGAAATAAGAGTGAAGTAAGCAAAATTTCTCCAAAAGGGAGTATGGAACTTAATACTTATTTATGGGATCTTCCTGTACGGTTTTCCTTTTGGTCTATTTATGGCATTTGAAAGCTGGGGCCGTACAGCATTATTAGCCCATTAAGTGGAGGCAGTATTTACGGTTCACTCATGTATTTTTTTATGAAAAATAATTACAATAAACATACAAATGTGAACTTAAAATGAAGAAAGCAGGTGACGGTTCTTCAGATCCCATAAAGGAAGCAAGATACCGTCCATCTGCTTCATGGCCATAAGGTCTTCGTATATAGGAGGTGTTGTCATGTATTTACTCTTATCTATTATCTTATCTACATTATTAGGTTATTTATTGATTGTGATTCATCCGTTAGTCGGAGGTGTTATCGCTTTTGGTATCATTGCAGGTGTATTATTTAGAGGACTATATTTACTGAATAGCATAAATAATAGACTTGTGAAGAGTTATCCAAAGACGGATAAAGTTCAAGATGCATATGAACAGTATTTAAGTGAGAAAGAAAAGGGTTCTTCATAATGACGAGGAGACGGTTCCAATAGGAAAGAAGAGACAGGAGATGAACTGAACCCGCAGTTACTTGGGATTGGATCCTGTATTGTAAAGGACTCATTCCTTTTAGTTTTGCTTTCATACGTTTATTGTTGTAATAGGTGATAAACGGTGCGCTTTGTGCTTTTTGTCCAATTGGGTCAAATGTAGTAGCAAAGTATGAATGGGTTGATTTCCACAACTATCGAAACCCCTGAACTGAATCGTGCAAGAGTTTTCCCACGAATCCATGCATCAGTATGGGAAATAACCGTGGAGTTTAATAGTTTTATATAACTAGAGGGACCGTTCTTCTGGCTGTTATCTGTTTGAAAATGTCAATAGAAATCGTCCCTCTGGTACTAAACGAATTGGGCATGCATCTATATCCAACGATGGAGGTCGACGAAACCACCATTTCAAATAAGGAGAATTCAGCTGGGATTATTCATAAACATTTTAAATAATCCCTTTATTTCATACGTTTATGAAAAAGAGAGTTAGAGGTATCTCAAAGGTTGAGGTTGAAAATAATGAGTGATGTAAATAGGAGGTGCTCAATCTGAAAATTTATGTTGATGCAGATGCCTGTCCGGTAAAAGATATAATCATTTTTGAAGGAAGGAATGCGGATATTCCAGTTATCCTTGTAACGAGCTTTTCTCATTTTTCTAATGCCGAACAACCATCAGGAGTGGAAACCATCTATGTTGATTCTGGAGCAGATGCTGCAGATTATCGGATTATGAAGTTAGCAGAAAAAGGAGATATTATTGTTACACAAGATTATGGTCTTGCTTCGCTAGGATTAGCAAAAGGAATGATCGTTGTCCATCATAAAGGATTTAGTTATACAAATGAAAACATTGACCAATTATTACAAACACGTTATTTAAGTGCAATGGCTCGAAAAAGTGGAAAGCGGACTAAGGGACCAAAACCTTTTACAGCAGAAGATCGGGAGCAATTTAGGAGGCTTTTTAAACAAGTTATTTCTCGTGATGAATAACATAGTCTCCCTACATAAAATGTTTTCTAGGGGACTTGAATGGGGGAATATAGTGCTATCCCTTAGTTTAAGGGCTTTTCAATAAAAATTTATTCGTGCTGTTCATGGGGAACGGATTGGATATGAAAGGAGATAAATACGTTGAAGTATATGAAATCGCAAATGCAACAGCTAATCAAAGATCATAAAGAACTACATACACGCTTAAAAGAGTTAAAGGTAGAACACGGCCTTGGAAAGAACGATGCCATCAAGGCTCTGTACCATTCAGAAGTTGCGGACGGAGGAAAATACCAGCTAGCCTACCAAGCACTTGACCAGCCTAAGAAGTAGAGTTAAAGATATGAAGGATCCTATTATCAATGTTGGAGCAGGCTTAAGTGGACTTCGTGCGCGTCTTTGCTAATTTCACAAGGTTTTGAGGTTAGGGTTCTAGAGGCGCGGGGGCGAATCGGAGGAAGAGTTTTAAGTTAAGTGGCCCTGGAAGACAGACCTAAAATCGGCACGTTTGATTTAGGACCAACTTGGTTCCCGATTATGATTTACCAACAGGTGCTAATGTATGGGAAAAGAAAAGCATTTTTGCTGGGACAGAAACATCCTCTGAACACGGGGGGCATCTTGAAGGCGCCCTTAGTTCAGCTGAACGAGCTGTTTTTGAAGTGAAGGAAGTATTCAAATAAATTCATAAAATAGGAAGCAAGAGAACCGTCCCACTGCTTCTAAAGGTGCCTGCCCCCCCCTGCGTTAATGCTTTAGCTTTCGGGAATCAGGCACCTTTTTTCTTGCTTCTTTCAGACGGTTATGGGGGCATAGCTTTTCTTACGTTGAATGCTAAACAATCAGTTTGATTATCCTTATCAAAATGAAGATGAAAATCAGATTGTTGAAAAACAATACGAGGCTTAATAATCATGTAGGTGCTAAGGGACAATGGGTTTAGTTATCCCTGTCCCCTTCGGGTCTTAAGATATGCTATAGTAATGGTTAAATTCCAAGCTAGGAGATCAAAATGAAACTCACGAAAGAAATGGCTTATCCAATATTACAGAAGTTAACAAACACGTTAAATTATAATATCAACATCATGGACGAACAAGGAATCATCATTGCGAGTGTTGATCCAAACCGAATGGACTCGTATCATGAAGGAGCAATTGAAGTTCTGAAAACAAAGAAAGCCCTTATTCTAACGAATGAAGAGACAGGACGTTTTTCTGGAACAAAAGAAGGGGTGAACCTTCCTGTTGAATTTATGGGGGACATCATTGGAGTGGTTGGGATTACAGGGAAGCCGGATGAAGTGTTAGAGCTAGCACAAATCACAAAAATAACGGTAGAGTTAATGCTGCAACAAATGTACCTACAGAGACAAGCTCAATTTGAAAAGCAGTTAACCCATTCTTGGGTGCTTGACCTGATAAATCCAGATTTTGAAGATGAAAAAAGATTATCCAATCATGCCAAGCATTTTTTGAAGATTGAAGTTGAGAAAGAACTATTTGTGATCTTGATAGAAATGCCGATGTTACATTCCATACATCCTTTGACAGATTTGATGAAAAGAACGGAACTAATAGAGCAAGTTGATCGTCATGTGAAAGCAATTAACCATGATATTGCTTTCATGGATGTTACCCATCATGACTTCATGATAATGGGTATGAACCTTCATCATCATCTTACAGAAGAGGAAGTAGCGAAATCATTATTTCAGTCATTGTGTAAAATGGACAAAAATCTTTACATCGATAGTACAATAGCGGTTGGAAAACCGTATTCAAACATAAGTGGGTTTAGGAAATCCTATTTTGAAGCAAAACAAACGTTACATCTTATGAAAAAATTTAACAATAGCTCAAGGGTTAGTCACGTTAGTGAATGGGGCATTATTCGACTGTTGGACCAAGTTCCTGCTGCTGAACGGGGGGAATTCTTACACCAGTATTCAATAAATGATTTACCGGTTGATTTAAAAGAAACATTGAACGCCTTATTAGAGTGTGATCAAAATTTGACATTAACGGCAGAAAAGCTTCATATTCATCGGAATACATTAACATATCGATTAGAAAGTATTCGACAAATTCTTGGTCTAAACCCTAAATCTCTGAATGATTTAACGACATTAAAAATCCTTCTGATATTACAACAATTGGATACATAAGATCGTATTTGTGCATTTGCACAAAAAATCTGAACATTGGGGGCATAAACTTTGGGGCAGCTCCCAATGTTTTTATTATTGAAATATTGTTAAATATTAGATAAGTAAAAAAAAAAGAAAAGGTGTTGTATATGAACATAGTAGTTGCACCAGATTCTTTTAAAGGGAGTTTATCTGCCTTGGAGGCTGGAACAATTATTCAAAAAGCCTTTTGCACAGTATTACCACAAGCACATATTGATGTTATTCCAATGGCTGATGGTGGTGAAGGCACGCTTGAAACCCTTTTATTTTCAACAAAAGGAAAACGCTTTCAAATAGAGGTAACAGGTCCATTAGGAGAAAAGGTGCTTACAGAGTACGGTGTTTTTGGTGACGACGATACCGTTATCATTGAGATGGCGAAGATTTCTGGCCTTCCAATGGTGCCAGAAGAAAAAAGAAACCCTCTGGATACGACAACTTTTGGTATTGGTGAAGTCATACAAGAAGCCATTCAAAAAGGTTACCGTAAGTTTATTGTTGGGCTTGGTGGAAGCGCTACCAATGATGGAGGGCTCGGGATGCTTCTCGCATTAGGGGTAACCTTTCTGGACCGTAATGGTCAAACCGTTTCTCCATTCGGTTCTTCTGTACAACAGGTAGCAAAGGTCGATTATTCAACAATGAATCCTATTGTCAGAGAATGTTCATTCCAAATTGCAAGTGATGTGGAGAATCCTCTTTGTGGTGAAAACGGTGCTTCAGCTGTTTTTGGACCTCAAAAAGGGGCAACTGAAGAAATGGTCCATCAGTTAGATGCAGCCCTAGCACACTATGGTCAGGTAATAGAAGAACATTTGAAGCATCCCTTTATGGCCAAGCAAGGGGCTGGAGCTGCGGGGGGACTCGGATTTGCGTTTCTTACAATTGGGGGAGAAATGATGTCTGGGGCCCAATTAATTGGCGATGCAGCCGGTTTACAAGAAAAGATAAAAAAAGCAGATCTTATTATTACAGGTGAAGGTCAAAGTGACTTTCAGACATTGTTTGGAAAGGTTCCAGGCTATATAGGGAAGTTAGCCGCTGAACATAATGTAAGAGCCCTTTTACTATCTGGCAGCTTAGGTAAAGGGTATGAGGAACTATACAAGTATTTTGTTGGCTGTGATTCTATTGTAACTGGGCCTATGCACTTACAGGAGTGTATTGAAAAAGCTGATACGTTGCTGTATCAAAAAGCAGTGAATATCGCTAGATTGATTAAACATTTTGAAGGGGGAAATTGAAATGGAAGGACCATTATTATTTTTCATTATATTACTCGGAGTCGCATTTATCGTGTTCGCCACGGCGAAATTAAAAATCCATCCGTTTTTATCGTTATTATTTGCTGCATTTCTAGTTGGAATACTAGCAGGTCTCCCATTAAATACAATTGTTGAAGCAGTAAATGGTGGCTTTGGTGGATTAATGGGTTATATTGGGATTGTCATTGTGGCAGGTACAATTATTGGTACGGTTCTAGAAAAATCGGGTGCTGCACTCCGAATGGCTGAAGTTGTTCTTCGTTTAGTAGGAGAAAAACGTCCTCAATTAGCCATGTCACTTATTGGTGCAATTGTAAGTATTCCGGTATTTTGTGATTCAGGCTATGTTATATTATCAAGTTTGAAAAAGTCACTTGCTAGACGTGCAAAGGTTGCCATTGCATCAATGTCAGTCGCACTTGCAACAGGTTTATATGCAACTCATACTTTAGTACCTCCAACTCCAGGTCCGATTGCGGCTGCTGGTAATATCGGTGCAAGTGATTATTTAGGAACGATTATTTTAGTCGGTTTAGTTGTTGCTATTCCTACTATTTTAGTAGGGTACTTTTGGGCAATGAAGGTAGGAACAAAGATTGAGGTGCAGGATGAAGGAGAATTACAGTTTGATTATGATGATATTGTAAAATCGTTTGGTAAGCTACCGTCAACAACAAAGTCATTTGCTCCTATTGTTTTACCTATTCTTTTAATTGGTATAGGTTCGGTCGTGAAATTCCTTCAAATGGAAGGATCATTTGCTAACTTCCTTGTTTTCTTAGGATCTCCTCTTGTCGCCCTTTTAGTGGGTGTAATTGCTTCCTTTTTCTTAATGCCTAAGTTAAATGAAGAAACATTAACAGGTTGGGTTGGCGACGGGTTAAAGGATGCTTCAACCATTCTATTAATTACTGGTGCTGGTGGAGCATTTGGATCAGTCATTAAAGCAACACCAGTAGCAGAATTGATAAAAGGCTTTGCAGATGGTGGATTATTCAGTGGAGCATTCCTTTTAGTAATTCCGTTTATCATTGCGGCAGCATTAAAAACAGCACAAGGATCTTCGACAGCAGCATTAGTCGTAACGTCTACGCTGATTGCACCATTACTACCACAAATGGGAATTGAAGGAGCTTTACCACTAGCGCTTGTTGTCATGGCAATCGGTGCAGGGGCAATGGCAGTAAGCCATGTTAATGATAGTTATTTCTGGGTAGTAAAAGAGTTTAGTGGAATGAAGGTAACAGACGCGTATAAAGCACAAACAATGGCCACTCTATTACAAGGCTTAGTTGCTATTATGACCACGATGTTATTATGGATTATTTTCGTTTAGTAAAATGAGAGATGTCATGAAAACTCGTGATTTTTGAAAACGTTTTTAAAAAAAATACAAGGACTTTTATCTTGCTAGGCAGAACATTTATTGTTGAATGTTTTGTCTAGCTATTTTTTTGGGGGACTTATGAAACGTCATGTGGTTTTTGCTTACATAGTATACTTATTTTTGTGACAAAATCTCTGTCCTATATCATGGGACGTGGGTGCTTGACCCCAATACGTTAATACTTAGTGTATTGGAAATCAGGCACCTTTTCCTCATTTAATCATCTTCATCATTCTTATCTCGCTTACCTTTGCCTTTCCCGTTCCCTTTTCCTCTATCTTTTTTATCTCTATCCTTGTCTCTGTCTTTGCCTCGCCCTTTTTCTTTCTGTCTTTCCTGTTCTTTTTCTTTTAGATACTTACCAACTAACGGTAAGTCGAACTCTTTTTCACCAAGTTCATCCATAGAACCGGAGATAATTTTTTGAAAGATGACGGCAGCAGTGGAGCCACTTGATGATGTTAAGTAGTGATTTTTGTCTGTCTTTTCGTATCCTAACCAAACAGCCCCCACGATTTCGGGTGTATAGCCGACAAACCAGTGGTCCTTTGAGCCACCGTTTGTTCCTTCAAAAGGTACTTGGGTGGTGCCAGTTTTACCGGCAATTTCAATTCCACGAACATTTGCGTTTTTTCCTGTTCCTTGAGAAACGACTCCCTTTAACATGAAGGTCATTTTTTGAGCAACACTTTCATCTGTCACTTTGCTTGCTTTTTCTTCCCAGCTCGTAATGACCTCACCATTGGCATTCTCGATTTTCGTTATGGTATGTGCCTCGATCATCACACCATTGTTGGGGAACGTAGAAAAGGCTTGAGCCATTTTTAATGGGGAGGTTCCCTTATGCAATCCTCCAAGTGCTAAACCATAGGAATGATCTTCTTTTTCTAAAGGAATACCGAATTTCCGGGCGGCCTTTACGCCATTTTCAAGTCCAATCTGGTATAACAACCAAACAGCAGGGATGTTATAGGATTTGACAACGGCTTCGTACATGGACACTTCTCCGCGATAGTTTCCATCATAGTTTTTAGGTTTATATTCTCCGATTCGAATCGGCTTATCTAGGAGTCGATTGGTCATTTCGTAGCCCTGTTCTAAGGCTGAAGTATAGACGGCAAGCGGCTTCATTGTAGACCCCGGTTGTCTTACCAAGTCTGTTGCATAATTAAAGTTTCCGTACGTGAAATCACCTCTACCACCAACTAACGCCACAATTCCACCAGTTTTAGAATCAATTAAGACCGTACCACTTTGGATCAGCTGGTCTGACGTACTCTCCGGAAAATTAGCATCATCGTTGTAGACCGATTCCACTACTTTTTGAATCGCAGGATTTAACTCCGTATAGATTCGAAGCCCGCCAGAGAGAACCTCATTTGCGGTCAGGTTATATTTTTCCGTTGCTTCGCTAATGATTTGATCAACATAATACGGATAGTTCCCCTTATATTTTTCCTGCCCTTTACCAATCAATTCGATAGGCTCAGCTTTTGCCTGTTCCATCTCCGCTTGACTAATATACCCTTCATTTCTCATGAGGGTTAACACCAGGTCTCGTCGTTCCTTGGCCTTCTCCATATTCTTGTAGGGAGATAGTTTAGAAGGAGCCTTAATAAGACCTGCGAGAGTGGCAGATTCTTGTAACGTTAATTCACTTGCATTCTTTCCAAAATAAATCTGAGCGGCACGTTCAATTCCCCAAGCACCTTCACCAAAATAGATTTGGTTTATATAGCGTTCCAGGATTTCATCTTTAGAGTATGTTCTCTCTATTTTCATCGATAAAATTAACTCTTTAAACTTTCGCGAATACGTACGTTCCTGATTAAGAAACGCATTCTTAGAGAGCTGCTGGGTAATGGTACTCCCGCCTGCCACCACTTCGCCCTCTATCGTATTTCGTAAAAACGCACGAGCAATTCCAATCATATCAATCCCATTATGCTTGAAAAAACGCTGGTCCTCTGTTGAGATCACTGCGTTAATGACGTGTTCGGATACTTCTTCCAAGCTAACTCCTTCAATTTTAGAGTTGGAGACCTTACTAGCTAACTCCCCATTTCGGTCAAAAATTAATGTGGGCTGCGGTTCAGGATTTTCTAATTTGCTCACATCCGCAGTCCAGATCATGAAATTTATAACCATGAGACTGACAAGCCCCAGGATGAGGAAGCCAAGGAGTATTTGTCGTTTTCGTTTGTATGTCAGATAACTTTTCCACAAGGAGTTCAATTCCTGTTTTCTTTGTTGTCGTCGTTCCGTTCTGTTCACAGATATTCCACCTTTTTTTCTCGTTAAGGGATCATACAGCTTTGTTTATGACCCTTCTGTTTCAAAGTACCTATATTAGTTCGGATGGTGGGTGGTTTTTTTGGTCGTTGGTTTTCTGAAAAGGTAAGTGTAGAGGCAATTAAAAGATGTGTCGTATTGGGGGTCAGGCACTTTTTTCTACAATTCCGCAGATAGGTCTTTACTTTTATGCCTGACCCCATTACTTTAAAGCGCTGTGAACGTACTACTCTATTAAACGGTGATTGTATGAAAAAATGTTTACATTCATTCTAGTTATTATCAAAGTTCAGGTCCACATGGTACAATTTAGATAAACAGTAGGAGGTTGCTACTAATGACGAGACCAAAGAATCCATCCCATCTGATCAAGGAATCTGGATGGACAGTAGACGATTACTACCAGCTTCCAGAGGACGGAAATCAATACGAAATAATAAACGGTGTGTTAGAATTAAAACCCTCACCGAGTACGACTCACCAACGAATTAGTCATCAGCTTGGAAAAAAGATCACTGATAGCTGCGATCGGGACTATATCATTCTTTATGCACCAGTTGATGTGATTCTATCTGAAAATGAAACAAGGCAGCCAGATATTCTGATGATTCATCGTAGCCGTGAACATATCATTGAAGAACATGCCGTTGTTGGAACACCTGATCTTGTAGTGGAAATTCTATCACCCAACAGTATCAAAAGGGACCGCTCGGTCAAACATGAGTCCTACGCACGTTTTGGTGTGCCTGAGTACTGGATAGTTGACCCAGGTAATCTTGTCATTGAACAGTATATACAAATAGAGGAAGGACAACCTTATCAGTTAATGAACGTCTTTACCGAAAAAGAGCAGGTTAATTCTGAGCGTGTACCGTGTCTATCTTTCACAGTAGGCGATGTGTTGCAAATTCGCTAGTCAGGAAGCAAGGTGCCTCCCCAACATACGTTATTGCTTTAAGCAAACTTGGGGGAGGCATCTTTTTGTGGAAACAAAAGTGAGAATTGCCTACCTTGAACTACCAATAAACTCAATTCACCCTTTTGGGATAGAAGGTACAGTGAAATGTCCCTTCTATTTTTTAAAAGGGACAAAGTCCATGTCCCTTTTGGATGTCTCGGTATTAATCACGTTATAACTGTTTTCGCTCTCTGAATGTATGTAGCATTTTGCAAAAAGTACTGAAAGAATAAACACCAAACAATCATTATTTTTTAAGAAGAAAGGGATTGAACCATGACATTTTTAGAAAAAATAAAACCTCATCTCGTCTCTGATGACTACCTCGTTCAGGAGACCATTCTTCATGCTATACATGATTATCCGTTTTTACCTGAAGAATGGACCGTTCAATTACTAGAAGAGGGATTTCGAAATCATGAAAAATTAACTACTGTTCTGATCTATATTGATAATCAACTGATCACTGAAGATGCTGTGAAGATTTTACTTGAAAATATCCCAAAGATGGATCAATCGAAGCTTCACCTGGCAATTCGATTACTACAATCCGTCGAGCCATCACTAGCTATCAAGTACAGGGATGAACTAAAGCCTTACATAAGACAAGACCTTTGGGAATTATATGACCTCATGCTTCATGGAGATGAGGACGAAATCCAAATGAAGTATGATGAAATCCTTCATTTACTAGAGACGGCTGACTCCTATCAGCATCAACTCTTTTTTAAGGCGAAGCTCCTTACGAAATGGATGGTCCAACATGAATGGTGGTCGGAAGAAGAAATAGCAAGAGATATGCAAGAGGAAGTAAAACCTGAATGGTTTACGTTTCATGGAATATTAACAGTCTATGCAATCGGGCTATTAAAGCTTGAATCGTATATTCCAACTCTTGCCAGTTTATTAGTAAGAGATGAAGATATTTTATTAGAGGAAGTAGCAACAGCCTTGATCGGGTTCCAATCCGATGCCGTCGTAAAGGAAGTACAGCCATACTTGCTTAAAGAGGAATCTGTTATTTTTGCGGCATCCGTTATAGAAAATATTAAATCTGTGTTTGCAATTGAAACGTTAAAAAAAGCGTATCCAGTTGTTGATGAGGAAGATCAGGAACTTATATTTGAAGCGCTTGCTCATCAATTATCCATAGATGCCCTTCCTGAAATTGAAGACTATATGGCAAAGAAATATCACTACAATATTGTTGATACTGACCAGGTAGCGTATGCGTATTACTCAATATTAGGCTTTGAGCATCCTGACTTACAGGCATGGAAGAAATCGGCTCTCGAAAAAGAAATGATATTCAAGGAAGAATCGAAAAAGAACTCTCTTCTTTTTCAAAGCCCCATTAAAATAGAGCCAAAGGTTGGGCGTAATGATCCATGTCCATGTGGAAGCGGGAAGAAATATAAGAAGTGTTGCGGGAAGTAGTAACTTAAAGATAAACCAATGGTAGAGTGATATTAATTGGATGGACAGGATGTCTCTAAGGTTTGGGACAAGGTCCCTGTCATCTACCAGATGACACTAGTTTTGGGTCGATGGTGATGGAGATACATCTTTCAATACAGATGACCAGATGGGCATATGATTTGCACTGGTTACTAAAAAATCTCTTGAATCAGGTGCCTGATCCTCAGTACGTTAATACTTTAGCGTACTGGGGGTCAGGCACCTTTATTCTCGGGGACAGAATTGAACTGTACCTATGTAATTCCTGGTCTATAATACGCTCTGGCTATTTAGAATGTGTTAGAATGTAAATAACGATATCGGGTTTAAGGAGTGGGTGTTGTGAGTCACTATCAGAAAGACCACGTTTCAGTAGATGAGTACTTTAAAATCCGTGAAAGTAGTGAAGATTTATTGGAGTATATTGATGGTACGGTGTATATGTCTCCATCACCATCAACCAGGCATCAACGAATATCAAGTAGACTTCATATCAAATTGGGTAATTTCCTTGAAGGGAAACATTGTGAGGTATTTCATGCCCCACTTGATATTGAATTAAAAAATGAAGAGATAGAAGGAACAAAAATTGTAATCCCAGATATTAGTGTATTATGCGATAAAAGTGGATTTACAGACCAACGATATGTAGGAGTTCCTGATTTAATAGTCGAAATCCTTAGCCCATCAAATCAATCCCACGACCTAATTACAAAATTAAATCTATATATGAATTACGGAGTCAAAGAATACTGGATCATTAATCCAATGCTAAATACGGTCACGGTATATTCACTAAATAATGATAAAATGTATGAACAGCATGATATGCAAACAAATGTTGGATGCGTCTCATCTAAGGTTTTAGAAGGATTTCAAATAGATCTAGAATATTTATTTTGTTAGGAAAAAATAAAGTGGACAGGTAAGTAAATGGAAAGATAAGTATATAGGTTGAATTACAAGTGCCAGACCCAATTTTACTAAGCGTTAATGATTGAGGGTCTGGCATCTTATTCTATAATGGGGTTTCATTGCCTGCCACTGGCACTATTAGAAAAACTATAATTTCAAGTGAAAACCAAAGGAAGGTCCTGCTGGTATTATTGTGTAAAATTTTACGATCGAAACTATACCTAATATAGGTGCCTGACCCTCAGAACGTTAATACTTTAGCGAACCGGGGGTCTGGCATCTTTCTGGGGATAGGTTATTTGTTTTGAAGTGTTAGCTATGTTAAATCACATTATTTAACATCATGACGGGTTAGGCTGTATAGTGAGAATATCCAATATTTTTATAGTGCTACATTCATTAGATCCCAATAAACTAGTAGTGAAGTTATAAAAAAGACGGGATAACTATAAAACAGAAGAGGTAGAGTATGGAACGTGAGAATACAATAGGTATTTCCTTTACAGCAAGTTCATTTCTTTTATGGGGGCTATTGCCCATCTACTGGAAATTTTTAAATCAAGTACCAGCACTTGAAATTTTAGCACACCGTGTCATTTGGTCGTTTGTTATTGTTTTGGTCATTGTGCTTTTCTTGAAAAGAAACCAGTTAAAGAATTTCTTTCAAGTTCAAATGAGTCAGAAAAAAACATGGTTTGCACTTTTCCTAGCTTCGTTGTTTATTAGTATTAACTGGTTAACTTATATATTTGCGGTCAATTCAAACCACATTGTTGAGGCAAGCTTGGGTTACTATATTAATCCGCTAGTCGCTGTGATGTTAGGGGTTTTTGTCTTGCGAGAAAAGATGAATAAATGGCAGGTCATTTCTTTTGTGTTAGCAGCGATTGGTGTTATCTATATGACAGTATCGCTTGGAAAACTTCCCTGGGTTGCACTTGTATTAGCTTTTTCATTTGGTTTTTATGGACTGTCTAAAAAACTAATAAAGGTAGATTCGATTCTTGGTTTACTGTTAGAAACTTTTTTTATTTTACCCTTTGCTTTATTGTTTTCAGCTTACTTAGGGGTAAATAGCCAGCAAAGCTTCTTGGCAGGATCTACCCAGCAGGATTTATTTTTACTAGGATCAGGCATCGCTACAGCCTTACCACTTCTTTGGTTTAGCATTGGGGCTCAAAAGATTCCCTTATTCATGGTCGGCTTCCTGCAATATATTGCACCATCCATTAGCTTACTTATCGGTGTATTCATGTATGGGGAACTCTTTACAACAGATCATGCTATCACCTTTACTTGCATCTGGACAGCACTCGGCATCTTTACGGTCTCTAATATTCGTCAGGTGATGAAAAAGAAAACAGGAAAAATAAATCTAGTAGGCGAACAGCTAGAAGAGACGACATAATTGAATCTAGGGATTAGACACTTTTATTCTGTAACAAGTATAGACTACCCCTTCTTAATGACAAGAGGATGGTATAAACTGTCACCTAAGAAAAAGAAAACCAAAAAGGAAAAACAGATCAAAGGGGATTTTGGGACTACGAACTTGTGTTGTGAAAAGTGCCAGCACGAGTTTGGGGTTTACTGGGAACTAATTTGGGAAATCCAAGAGTGTACGCATGGCTATGTTGGCTTTCATACGACTGTTGTTTACTTGGATTGTCCAAAATGTGAAAAGGTTATTGAGTTAGTTACTAAAATCTATTTAAAATTGGTGCCTGATCCCCAGTGCGTTAATGCTTTAGCGCACTGGGGATCAGGCACTTTTTCTGGAGGAGAAGTTAACAGAAAGGCTCTTATCCTATTGCAAGAGGAATGTATATAAGATAGAGCATCTATATCCATATTTAATAGAAGAATATCCGACTGAGGTTGCCAACCTATTTACTAACCATATTCATAAATATACAGAACAAAGCTCAAACCGAATCTGAATATAAGAAGGTATGCAAGGTCATTAAAACGTATAGGAAAGCTTGTCGAAATGCCCCTACTGAACAATTAATTAATGAGCTTTTGGAAAAGTATGTTAAGAGGCCGGCATTTTTGGGCGAACTTAAAAAGGTAAAATAAATAATATTTGGAGAGTCAGTTGGTTGGGACAAAATCCCTGTCCCCATGGATTCCTTAGACATGACTCTTTGACTAAGTGTTTTGTTAAGAATAAGAGGTAGCAAGACCGGAGAAGAAATAAGTAGAATGATAAACATAGAAGCACCCAAAAACCAACGATGACTAGCATTGTTTAAACGATATTCATTAATTTTTAAAAATTTGAAACCGTTTCCTACATAACGATGTCTCTATAATAGTTAACTTTTTTAAACAAGGTGGTGCACCATGGATAATGATTTCTTTCGTAAAGTGCGAAAGCGGGATGAACAGGCGTTTATAGATATGATGAAAGTGTATAAGCCTGCTATTTACTATACCGCTCTTACGTATTTTAAGAATTCCGACCAGGCAACAGAAGCGGTGCAGGAAGTGACGTTTCGTGCTTATAAAAATATTCACAAGGTTAAAAAGGAAGTGGCGATAAGAGCATGGCTAACCAAAATTACGATCAACTACTGTTTAGATGAAATCAAAAAGCGTAATCGGTTTGTACACTCGGACCAACCTGTGGAGTTTATTCAAACGTCGGAAGACCCGACAACTTCACTATTTATCACAGAAGCGATTCAGACTCTTTCACCAAAATATCAAACGGTCGTTATTCTTAAATACCAACAAGATATGACACTAACAGATATTGCAACTAGTTTAAATCTACCACTAGGCACTGTGAAAACGTATTTAAATCGTGCACTGAAAGAATTAAGAGGGTTCGCAGAGAAGGGAGGATTAATACCGGATGACTATTAAACATGAGGATCAAATTGAAAGAGAATTAAAATCCTTTACGAATCAACCACTTCCTGAAAAGTTAGATCAGCAAATTTATGAAGGGTTTGCTAACGGAAGGCGTTACAAAAATAGATGGGATGTGTTCAAGCATACAGGATTGTCCGTTGCCGCTTTATTTTTATTTTTTGTGCTATCGGTGAATTACATTCCAGGGTTTCAAAAGGTCGCAGGCGATATACCTGGAATTAAGAAATTGGTCGAAATGGTCACCTATGACAAAGGCTTACAAGATGCTATTGAAAATGAATATATCCAAGTGATTGATAAAGCTAACGAAAACGAAGGAATGACCATAACGATTGACAACATCATAGTTGATAAGCGACGTCTCATTATTTTTACTACCCTAGAATCAACAAAAGATTACCAAGAGGTTGGGTTTAAATCCATTCAGTTGCAAGATAAAAATGGAGTTACAATCGGCAACCATCTTCTAAGTGTTGGAACCTATCAACTGGAAAATAATAAGGGTTCCTTAATGATAGACTTTGCTTGGAATGAAGACCAAGATTTTACGAATGAATTGACCTTGAATGTTGAGGTTGGAGAATACAACTTTGAATCTAAAGAAGAAAGTGAACGAATAAAAGGGGCAGTCCCTCTAAGTGTCAAATTTCCAGTAGACTTAGAAAAAATCCAATTGAGTGAAGAACTAATCATCAATCAATCGGTTGAAGTTGAAGGTCAAGTGATCCACTTCGAAAAACTTGTGTCGTATCCAACACGCCAAGTACTCTATCTCTCTTATGATGAAAAGAATACGAAGGATATTTTACAACTCGTGGACCTTCGTCTTGAAAATGAAAAGGGGGAAGTGATCTCTAGAGAAGCTGGTGCTTCCATTAATGGAAATCACCGTACCATTAGTTTAACTGGCAGTTATTTTCAAAATCATAAAGAGCTAAATATTGTGTTTTCAAAGGTTATGGCCTTGGATAAAGACAAAACAAGCGTTGTGGTAGACCTTGAGAAGTCTACCTTGCTAGAGGCACCGGATCAACAATTAACACTTCGTGATGTGACAAAAACCAATATGTTTGGGTTGGAAAATACGTTAGCCATCAACTTTAATATCACACCAGGAATTGATGGAAATAACCATTTTAGTTTGTCGGGTTCTTTTACAGATGCTACTGGAAAGATATTTCATAGTGGCCAGCAATCATCAAGCTCAGGAGAGTACTCGATTTATATAGAAGACCAAGAATATAAAAGCCCTCTGACTTTTGAGGTGAATTATTATCCTGTTTATATAGAGGAAGAGGTTCGTGTTAGAGTGAAGGAATAAAAAAGACAGTTCTATGCTTCCGATGAGGGAGTGGTAGAACTGTCTTCTTTTGTAAAAGTAACTAAGGTTCGACTTCTGTCATTGGATGAAATGCGTTTTATCTTTACAGAAAAAATCCACGAAAAACCTCCTATATTTGCGGATACGTGAAAATTTTTACTGAATATGATAAATAGAAGATTTAGTAGATTAGGAAGGAGGTATAATTTGGGGAATCTACAAAAGAAAGAATGATTGTCATTGCTGTGGTCATAACCATAAGGAAAAACAGTGTGAATGTTCTGCTAGAGTTAATTTCAGGAGTGAATTTGTAGATGAACTTGCGATTATTAATGCTACTATTTGTCCCCATTGCCGTGTAAGTGGTAGTCGCGTTTTTGGTCATTTTAGAGATGAAGAAGTTAATTTTACGATTGCTTCAAGTACTGTTTTTCCTCCAAGTTGTTTTAATAATGAATCGGGCAGAGGGCTAACAGTAACAGGGCATGGAACAATATTATTTAATGATACACTAGTACCTGTTGCATCTTTTTCACTAAGTGTTTTTGATTCAGAACAAGGGTTTGATCAAGTGGTTTTAGTAGGAAGTGGACTTGATGAAGATGGAGATGTTGGTTTTGTATTTATTGGTCCCTTTGATGAAGTGTCTGAGGGTGAAATCAATGTAAGTTCATGTACCAATACAAACGGAAATTCTACGTCTAGTGACATGGTCAAAATAGCAAAGACGAATAGAAAAGGAACCATTATCTTAAATAAAAATGGAAAGATGTATGTAAAAGAGTTTAAATCCTAATATTTATCCTTCAAAAAACTGATTGGACGGTTCTTATGCAACTAGGTGTATGAGAACCGTTCTTAATGTTAATCGGTTTGCTTCGCCCAATTATCTCGCATTCTCATTAATGCATACCGCCTTCAAGACTTCACGGTCTCCAAACATACCCCTTCTTCTTCAGCAATTTGCATAGCCAGGGTGCCTGACCCCCAGTACGTTAATACTTTAGCGTACTGGGGGTCAGGCACCTTTATTGCATTTAAACTGATAGGCAACTTCTTGGACGAACCTGTCCTTGTAGCTCTAAAAGTAAACAAAACTTTGGTTAACCATAGTGTTTTGATTAAAAATATGAATAAATATAGATGTTTTTTGAGAACCTCTTCAATAGAGGTGTGTTAAATAATGGCTAATTTAAGGTCAAATGCAAAAGCTTTTATTCATGAAAGAGTTATCTATGAGTATATGATGAATAGGTTTGATGAAAGTAATTTAAAGATGAAACATATTGTTAAAGATGGACGTTTATTGCACAAAGAGAAAACAATAAGGGTTTCAGCTCTAGCTCCAATTGATACATTATTCCCTGATGTTAAGTATATGAAAATTGAGGGGGATGGAGGAAAGCATGGAAGACCAGGAGAAATTAAGTTTATAACTTCTGATTTTAATTACCATAAGGATGAAATAGAAAAATTCAATGAATTTAAGAAACAGCGTGGTTGTATCATCGTATTAAGGCATGATGAATTACCAAAAGGTTTGTTAGATGTTTACAATGAAATCGATGTATTTGAATTAGATAGAAATGACTTTGAAAGATATGTTAAAGCTAACTTTGATTGGTACTTCCATAAGCAGTTACAAAGTAGAGACCCTCAGCATTATAAAATATGGATAATGAGCCAATCTCGAAATTTTTATAAATGGAATAAGAAAAGTAATGTCGAACCAGCTTTTCTAAGTGGGAGATGGTGTCCAAAAGAAAAGGGTTTAACTGGTTATGATATATCAAAAAATGATAAGGTCATATTTGTAAAATTCGGTAGGGAATTCCAAATAAGCAATAAAGTTCAGAAATGCTGGAACGAAAGAGAAGAAATCTATCATAATTGGTATATTGATAATATTTACATTGCAGATGTAACACTTCCGTTAACTGATAGGAAAGATTATTGTGAATTTTATGGTAAGGATATAAATTCTCCACTTTGGATGAGTGAGGTAACAAGTAAAAAACTTTGGCCAAGAGTATTTGAATTCAAAAACAAATACACAATAGATTGTGATATTAATTTAAAGGAAATGTACAATGACCTTCCAAACATTGTACATCCAAAAATGTACTATGCTTTAACACAGCAAATGACAATGGAGATAAATGAATCACAGTACTCACAACTCCTGGAATATGTATTATATAAACAGTCGTATATAGAGTTGGAAAATAGAATTATAAATACTATGGTTACGAAAGAAAATAATCAAGTAGGTTTATATGAACATTAAAATGGAGAACATAACTTTGATTTCTAATTATTTGGTAAACGTAATAATGGGGATTTGTCGAAAAAACAGTAACGTATTGTTGCTGTTTTTATTAGGATGATAAGTTTTGAATGTATAAGTGATTATTGGTTAAAATATCTCCTGCTTGTTTTAGTCCATATAGATTGATTAATTCCTCTAAATAGTTTCTATTCAATTCGAATCCTATAGCATTTCTACCTAAGTCATTAGCAAGTCTTAGAGTAGTTCCAACACCACAAAATGGGTCTAATATAACATCGTTTTTTAAACTAAATAAACACACTAGCCTTTTTACTAATTCATCCGGAAAGACTGCTTTATGAATAGGGTGCTTACCTGCATTAATCTTCCAGACGGGGTTAAGCCAATCCTTAAGTAGCTCTTTAGGAATTCTGTTAAGTTCTTCGTCTTGCCTTTCAAAGATGGTTCCTCTGTCTCTATATCCAGGTTTTCTAAATACTAAAATGTGTTCAGCAAGCAGATCTGTATAAAGAAATGGCGCAACTCCGAATTTTTTATACTTCCCTTTTCCAACAGAACCTCGAATTAATGCAACTTTCTCACCTTTTTTAACTCCAAATTTTTCCCAAATGAAATGCTGTGATAAATCAAAGTCCATTTCTTCAGTAAAAAAACTAATTAAGTCTGACTGAATTGGATATAATCTTGGTCTTCCAGTCTGTTTATACTCTCCTGTCCTGACATCGGCAACATTAATACAAATATAAGAATCTTTCTTCAAGACCCTAATGCACTCATGGAAATGTACTTTTAATTGATTAATGTATTGTTTATAGGTCATATTAAATCCCAGTTGTTTGGGGTGGTCATAATCCTTTAAAAACCAATATGGCGGACTTGTGATTATTAAATCAATGCTACCATTCTCTAATTCTGCGATAGTTGAAGAATCTTTATTGTATACTGTTATATCCAAGGTCATTCCCCCTTTTTCTGAAATGAATATGCTTGGGAATGATTGTCCTATTACATAGAATCTGGTAAATTATTAATCTATAAGATTTAACCTCATTTTTTATTGGCTACATCGAGAATTCAAACTTCCGAAACATTGAAAAGGTCTGAATACTTAAACTGAGCAATTAATGTAACAAGGGCAAATCCGTTGGCAGCATAAATAATGATGATAGGAACTTTCTATTCCATCCGAAGCAAGACAACCGTCATCATGCTCAGAACAGATGCAGAAAAATTTGGTGCCTGACCCTCGGTACACTAAAGTAATAGTGTACGAGGGACAGGTATTTTTTTCTTCTGGGACAAAGTCCCTGTTCCCCATTGCTTATGTCAAACTTTGCAGAAAATTAAAATACTAAACTCCTAATTTTGTAATATATGGTAGAATAATGTAGAATTTATACAGGGAAATCTTAAAAAGAGTGAAATATTCAGAAGTTACTATTCTCATAGATAAAAGGAATGATTCCAATGTCAGCAATTACAGAGGGTAAAATAACACAAGTTTTGGATTGGGCATATGAGAAGGCAGTTAATGGCTTGCCTGGTACTGATACTGCTGCTGAATTAGCAGAAAGCTATCTAAGTAAGCATTCAAATGTTGAAAGTGCTATTGATAGTTTAATTAGATGGCAAAATGCAAAAGGTGCAACCAGTGGATTCCTTACTGGGCTGGGAGGATTAATAACTTTACCAGTAGCAGTACCTGCAAATATAGCTTCTGTAATGTACGTACAAATTAGGATGATAGCAGCTATAGCACATATGAGGGATTTTGACTTAAAAGATGATCAAGTAAAAACTTTTGTGTTTGTATGTCTAACAGGTCAAGCAGCGACAGATATATTAAAACAATCTGGCTTAAAGTTGGGTACAGCTTTAGCAACTCAGGCAATAAGGAAAATTCCAGGTGAAGTTATAAAAGCAATAAACAAAGCTGTTGGGATAAGACTTGTTACTAAGTTTGGTGAAAAAGGTATTATTAATCTTGGAAAGGCAGTTCCATTGGTTGGTGGTCTTATTGGTGGTGCTGTAGATGGAGTTGGAACTAATATAATTGGTAACATTGCAAAAAAATTGTTTGTCTAGATAAAGATGCTATCTGGTTAGGCTGGAGGAGAGAGTCACATATGGAATTGGAGAAGGAGAGGGCAATATCTAATCCAAAACAGGGATTTCATTGATATTTGTTTCCTATTACAATAATAATTTCATCAATGTTAATTTCAGGTTCAATCGGTTATACAGCTAATCAAATGGATGTCAACAATAGTGTTGGGGCCCCAACAGAGATTAATACTATGAAAAACCGAGTAAATGAAGCTAGAAATAATTCGTTAAAAGTAATTGAAACAGAAAGTTCAACGTTTTTTTCTTTTTGATATTCTTCAAATAAAAGATTTAACTATTGTTGAGATTCACCATTTCTTGCTTAATTACTGCTAAGTTATCCAACTCAACCATTATGCTATAAATTTCATCAAGTTGGATCTGTGTTATAGCTAGATTAGTACGTATATTATTAATTATGTTAGCATTTATGTTACCTACAATAGGAAGATCAACAAAAGTGCCGACTCCTCTAGCGACGGTAATTACTGATTCTGATTTGCCTATTGCATCTCTTATAATAGCTAAAACATCATTTAGCTCCTCAACATTTTCAACTAATAAATTTACATCCTGGTTGTATCTTTCTAGATCGCTAATTATTTTCGGTAGTTCATTTCAAATAGAACAAGAGTTAAACTCCAACTTGATCTATCAAATTGAAGATTTAAGGAATACTTCTACTTCTGTAGAAGCTCATAAAGTCCTTGAACTATCTTCAAGTGTTTTAATTACAGTAGATAAGACTATAGCCCTTTTTAATTCGATACAGAAAATTGGTGAAAATACGCTTAATGCGAATGCGATTCAATTTTGGAAAGAAAACGAATACAGTTCTGAAAATGGGCAAAGTATAAATGAAAGTATAGAAAAAGATTTAGATGCTTCTTTAGAGAAGGTACAAAAGATACCTAATGAATTGACTCAACGATCTAAGAGTAGTATTACGTCAATAAATGTTCAAAAGGAGCTACTGACTATAAAGATAGCACAAATGAAATCATAGGAAGTAAAGACTATTAAGGAAATCAATAAAGTCGTTAGTGGTACTACCAAAGATTTACATTTAAAGTTCCCAAAATTAAGTGAACAAGGAAACTCAATAAAGATTGCTAAAGCAATTAATACAAAAGAAGAACTTTTATATAATTCATGATTTGTATTGCAATCCTATAACATCAAATGAAACAAGACAAGAGACAAGAAATAGATAAGATTAAAGATCATATTAATAACATTAATTGGTTTTGAGAATTTTAACAGAACTATTAATTAATTACATAAAAGAAATGGATGCTTTTTTTATGATTTGGGCTGCAGAAGAGGAAGATATAATTCATAATTTAATCAAGAAAACAAATCGTATGGATAGGCGTTCTTCATCTTAGAAGAATTTAGTATATCAATCGTTAGTAAATGGTAATGTGTTAGGTTTATATAATAATTAATAAAGGATGAGAAAGTATGAAAATAAATGCTCTTAAATATGAGTGGCAAGAATACACTTGTTATATTGGAATAATAAATTACATTGATGTCTTGAATTTGATAAATGTGGATTCTGACTTATCTATGAATAGAGAGATTAATTCTTCAAATGTAAAGGAAATTATTAAGTATATAAAAAGCGAGTTAGAAGGATCATTTTTTCCACCAGTTATACTGAGCTGTAATGTACAAACTGAATTTGATTCAAATCAGCTTAAAATCTTAGACGGACAATTAACAATTATTGATGGACAACATCGTATTAAAGCAATTGGAGAAATAATAGAAGAAAGTGAAGGTGATAAAAGGCAAAAGTTAAATAAAGTAGTTTTACCAGTTTTAATAATTGAAGGACTTGAAAGTTCAAAACATAGAGAATTATTTAACATGATCAATGATAATGCAAAGACGGTTGATAGTAATATTTCAGTAAGATTCTCTTCAACTTTGGAAAATATACTTGGTTTAAAGTATGTGAAAATGAAAGGGATAAAAAGTGAAATTGAGTGGGAGGTAAAGCAATCAAAAAGTAAAGTAGTCTATTTACACATAGTAGAGAGTATTAAAGATCTAACTTCTACGTTAAGCGAATTTACGGAATCATTATATAGTCAAGAAACATTATTATATGATCAAGAAGACTATTATTTAGTAATTGAAAGTTTCCTAGATAGTATTTTCGAGTACATACTAAAGGAAAGAGAGTTAGATAATCCTAAGGAAAATTTGTTTAAAAAGAAAGTTTTTATTAGAGCGGTTACAGATGAGGTTTGTGAAAAGTTAAAATTATTTTTACAAAGGGAAGATGAAAAAGATTTAGGGTTAATAAAAGCTTTGATTGAGGAAACTCTAAGCACTTTATTAAAGGAATTTGTAATTAGTTATAGGGGTGTTAAAACTGTAAAAGAGTCTACCTATATATCAATTAGAAAGTTTTTAAGAGTAAATAGTACATTAACAGAATACACACATGAAGAATTAGAACCAATTCTACCAATAATAACGAGATTTGTGGAACAATACTATAACAGAGAAAATGAGTTTACCTATAGCCAAGATGAGTTTAATAATATAGAAAAATTTATTAAAGATGTGAATGAGCATAAAGAGGAAGTGATTAAGCTCGATCAGAGTAGTTTAAGTATAACAAAAGATACTTTAATAGATGAATTATTGGAACTACAGAGGGAGGAGCAGGTAGAAGATGAGGTCACAAACTAGTCCTTTACATTGTCATACAAGTTTTATTTTTCTACTAAAGAAGGGATATAAAATAGAATTAGTAGAAAGGTTACTTGAATTAAATACTCTTATAGAGGGTAAAGTCGATTCAAATTTCAACAATGTCATATTTTCTACAATATACCCAAAGCATGCTAAAGAGAATAAGTTTGAGCAGGCTAAAATAAGCTTTATTGAGCAGTTATATGATATTTGTGATTATATATCTGTCTTATTTGATTCACAGACTGTTATCTATATGCAAGAAATTTCTAAGGTTGTATATAATCTGGAGCGTGAATTTAGGGCATTAATAGAAATTTCTTTTTTAAAACAAAAAGGGAAGGACTGGTATAGAATCTTTTATCAAGATAATGAAAAAGAAAAGAACAGAATGGATAAACGACCGGACGTATTAAAAAAACTTGATAATCCATTGGATAATAGAGATTTTGTAGACTTGTCTAACTTTGTTAAAAGAAATGTAAGTACTTCTAAAAATACTATTTATCAGAAGCTTGAAAGAATTGAGTACTTATTTGCCCAATATAAAGAGGATACCCAATCATATCCTGATAATTTTATTCATATTCTGGATAACCTTGAAGAGATAAAAAAGGCAACAGACTTTAAGAATCAAGGATTATCTTACAATAACTTATATGAACATTTAACTCCGGCATTATCAGTTGAATGGAAGGAGCTATATGAAAAACGAAACTTATGGGCTCATAATTATTGTTTACTTACTATCGAAGAGTTGAATAGATTTATATACCTTTCTAAAATAGTACTTAGGAAAATCAGAACTGAAATCACTCTGTTAAGTATCTTATATGATGATAAACCATTTATTATATCTGGAGATGTAGTAAATGTAAACTTAAACAAAATGAAATCTGAAGGAACAACAATATGTAAGTTGAAGATAAAATTAAATATAGGTCCTGATGAAAACCATCTTATAGAAATTACAAGAGCCACGTATAGAGATATAATGAATATTATGAGGGTATTTGCGGATTTCAGTAACCAGAGAAGTCTTGGCTCTTTGCTAGAAAATATCAGCAATAATCCATTCTTAACAGTATTTCTTAGAGAAACCATTGAATCCATTATAAATGCAACCGATTTTAAAGGGAAATTGACATCAGAATTTGATGAGTTAAAAAAGGTGATTAGAGAGGAAATCTTTAATGAATTTGACTTAGAAAAGGTTAAACATAGTATGCAAAAGATTAATAAAAAAGAGTCTAAAATGGATGACGACTTAGATACCTTATTACAACAAATCTTTTAAAATATATTAATGACAGTGCAAAGATTTTTTGTTCAAATATGGACTATCTTAGGAAAAAAAGATAGTCCATTATTATTATTATTATTATTATTATTATTATTATTATTTTATATCGAACTAGTTTATTATACTGTTTATTTTCATTACAGTTGAAAAAATATATCTAGCTCTTCTTTCTTAATAAAGGTAGATAGGGAAATTCTCATAGTAGACCTAATCTCCTCGTCTGTTAATCCAATAGCATCCAAAACATGCGATGGCTTACTCGAACTACAAGCCGACCCAGTGGAAACAGCGATAACAGGTGCCAGGCTCTTTACTAATAATTCATTATTCAATCCTTTAAATTGTACGCTGATAATCCCTGGTATTTTGTTAACTTTATCATTATTAATAACAATTTGTTCGCTGAATTTTTCCTCAAGGATTGAAATAAGGTAATCCTCTAGTTCCTTGAGTTTTTTAATATTATTCTCTAAGTTATTATGAGCAATCTTAGCAGCTGTTCCTAATCCAACGATATTGTGAACAGCTAATGTACCGCTCCTAACATCATTTTCTTGTCCACCGCCATGAAGAAGAGGAGTGATTTTAGTAAGAATTCCATATTTATCTTTCCGTATATAAGTTGCACCAATACCCTTGGGGCCATGGAACTTATGGCCAGAACATGATAAGAAAGTAATTCCCGGATAATCCTCTAGGTTGACCTCAACTTTACCGATAACCTGCGTTGCATCAGTATGGAAAAACACATTCTTCTCTAAGCATAAATTTGAAATCTCTTTTATATTATTTAGGGAACCGACTTCATTATTACCCCAAATAATACTTACCAATATCGTACTTTCAGTAATAGAGGTAGAGACATCTTCTAGATTAACCCTTCCGTATTGATCTACTTCTAAATAGGTAACAACAATACCTTTAGTCTCTAAGTATCTGCATGTTTCAAGTACAGATGGATGTTCAACTTTACTTGTGATAATGTGATTCCCTTTTGAGGAATAGTAATCTGCAACACCCTTAATGATCATGTTATTACTCTCGGTTGAACCGCTTGTGAATATAATTTCAGAGTGGTCGCAGCCTAACAAAGAGGCAAGTGATTCTCTTGCTTCTTTAACTGCAACTTTCGCATTTTCAGCTAATGAATAATATTTACTAGAAGGGTTACCATATTCCTCCATTATAAAAGGAAGCATAGCCTCCTTTACTTCAGGATGTATTTTTGTAGTTGCACTATTGTCTAAATAAAGCATATAATTTCACCTAAATCTCCATTTTTAATAAGTTTAGAAGTAGTTTCTCATAGTTTCCCGCATGTTTGTACTCATTTTCTAATAGATTAATTCCTCTTTCTAAATGAGC
Organism: Bacillus salitolerans; assembly: GCF_042680805.1. NCBI lineage: Bacteria > Bacillati > Bacillota > Bacilli > Caryophanales > Bacillaceae > Bacillus > Bacillus salitolerans. The sequence goes on from NZ_JBHUEM010000055.1 coordinate 86,980, forward strand.
ATTAAACAGATCAGGAAAGTATTCCTCATCAGTTATGTTTCTTTTGGTGTGTTGGCGGATGAGAGCCTTATAGATATAATCATTTTCTCCTGTCATTACACTTCTAGGAATATCAATACCAGCTTTGTTACTGACTTGTTCAGGCATTGACGGGTCTCTTAAGGAAATAGCAACTGCAATTCGAGAGATGATATTCCAAGACAATCCAGTTGTACTCTGTAAATAAGTTAAACTTTCTCCTGTCTCTTTTGAGGTTTTTATTCTAAAATTCATTTACTCATCTCCATATCACTAAAAGAAAAGTATTTATTAATTATATTTGTTTCTTTTCTCTCAACGTTAAACTCCAACATGTACTGTTTAGCTACATGCGAAGCAAGTAACTCATAATGGTCTTTGTCAATTTCAGTATCAGTTGAAAGAATAATTGCTTGTCTTCCACAGTTAGGAATAAATTCTGTTAAGAGTGCATTCTTATGTGTCTTATCTAATCTACCTAGTAAAGTGTCAAAAATAAAAGGAACTTTACGACCAGAGCATTTAAAGATTGACCAAATTATTGAAATAAGTAATATTTGTTTTTCTCCTGCTGATAATGTTGCTTTCTCGATTTGGTCCTTTTGAGAGTCTAATAGGATTACATTATAAGTGTCGTTATCAATTAAAATAGAAGATATATAGTTATGTTTTCTCAAAATCCTTTTTATCATGGTTGATGCTTCTATCTGGACTTGTTGAAGCTTTTTCTTTAATTGTATTTCTCTAAAACGTCTACTTAAACTAATGATTTTTTGTGATTCTAAGAAAGAGCTTTTTGTCTTTTCATTATCTTTTAATATGCTTTGTATTTTATCAATGGAAGTTGTCAGTTCATCTAGCTCAATTTTTAATTCATCCAAGTGTAATTGTTCATTATTTAGTTCTATATCAATTTCCACTATTAGAGTTTGATTTTTTTCCATTCGTTGAATCATTTCTGTAAATTCGTTTGAAGAGTCATGGACATTCAACTTCTCTCTTAATTCCTGGTGCGCCATAAGTTTTTTCTTGTTTTCTTCTATAAGAGATAAACTTTCTAGATTATAATTATTAGAAAGTTTAAAATATATGTTTTCTATTAAGCCACTTTCTGAATTTGATGCACCATGAATTTGATATATTTCCGATTTAGGCTGCATTACTTTTAGAAATTGCTCTCTAAGCTCAGTGCTGAGTTTTGTATCCAAAGAAGAGGATGTCAATTGAATAATATTTTTCATAGTTTCATCTGACAGTTTTTGATCTAACTGTTTAAATAACTGTAATGATTCTTCGTTCTTGATCTGTTCTCTTGTTTCAGATAGAAGTTTTCTAGTTAAATAGAAGGGGAGTAAGTTAGCGACAAACTCTCTAATCTTCTCCTGGTTTTGTTTTCTCAATAATTCAATGTTATGCATTTCTTGAATTATTAAATCCCTCTCAGACTTAACGAGTCCACCATATTGTTCAAAATCTTGTTTCAACTGGCTATACTCATCACTAAGGTTACTTCTATTTTCTTCTAGGTGTTTAATCTTATTTGAAGAAGAGAAAATAAGAGCTCTAATCTCTTTATCTCTATTATTTAATTCAAATAATTCTTTTTCAATAGACTCCATTTTTTGTGGATCAATGGATTGGTTTGCGTAGGTTTCCAAATCATTCTCTAATGTTTCAAATAGATCCAGGTTAAATACTACTCTCGAAAGGGTATTTAAATAATCAGATAGTAAATTTTCATTAACAATTCTAGCAATTTCCTCACCGTCGAATAAACATAACTCTAATAGTTGGGGAGGCATAATTTCTTTTAATTTTGTTTGAAACAACTCTTTATCATATTCAGATAGATGCCTCTTGTTTGCTATAACTTCAAAGGATTCCTTAATAGAAGTCCCTTTCAAACTCCAATGACGGATCAGGGTATAGTCTACTTGTTCTAAATCTTCGGTTAAAGTAAAGTTTATCTTGATCTTATAATCATTTTCATTTGATTTCTTTGTACTATTATTTAAAAAACTATTAATTCTCTTAAAATACTCAGTGTTTTCTGTTTTATAACCATATCCATAAGCGCCGAATAATCCAAGTTTAATTGCATTTAAGAGTGTAGTTTTTCCTGCACCATTTTCTCCGCCTATTAATATAACATTCTTGTCTTGATTAGGACGAAAGTCAAACTTGTGATTTCCTTTATATGCTCCAATATTAGTCAGTTGTATTTCATTTATAATCATTTAACTAACCCTCATTTTTTATAATAAATGTAAATAGTCTTGTTTTAATGCCTTACCTAATTCCTCAGTTAAGCCACGTCTTACTTTATATCCCGAATATTCCTTTTCAATAGAGATTAGTTTTTTAACAACGTTCAGATCAACCTTGAATTGATCACATAAAAACTCAAGATCTGAAATTTGATCTTTATCAAATAGAGGTCGATCATCAATTTCCCAATCTAATGAATATCCTAAAACCTCTTCAAATAATGCAGGAATTGGGTCTTCCCATTCACCATTTTTAAACCATATCCTGCGTATCTCTTTTAATTCATCTACACTTATTAACTGGTAGTGAGGATCTTCCGGATGATTTAGTTCCCTTTGTATTGTTAATAATTTTATAAGGATCTCTTTTCTAGCTTCCATCGTAAAAGGTCCAAGGCCAAGCTGAGCGTATTTAGTTTCATTGACGCCCTCTAGGCTTGTCTCTGTATAAGTAACCAAGAGCTTTTGGTCCTCAGATGTACTTAGATCTATTTCATTTTCAGAGATGTAATTACTTAAATTATCTTTATCAACTATTGTATAGTCTTCAAAAGGTATTAGCTGTTTAGGTCTATTAGATTTTTTTGGTATTAATACATAGGATTTATTATTAATCTCTTGGATTTTAACTTCATTAAAATAAACTTGTCCGTGCTTTCGATATTTCATCCTTTTAGTTCGGTCATCTCTAATCCCTGCTAACCAATTTCGAAAATCTAAGAGTGGCTTCATCCAATCATGACCGCTCTGTATAAATCCATTTAAGGCTTTATCTTCACTTACAACTGTACAAACCCAGCAACCAAAACGGCTATTTCCGCATGAACCAGCCTTATCTTTAGTAGATTTATCAACTACAAGAGGGCACTCACCACTGCTTGAATCTTGGTATAAGCGATGAAGTTCAAAGTTGTCATCACCCCATGGTGATGGGTAGCTTAGTAAGTAATCCCATACATCATCAAGAGTAAAGTTCCTAATAGGTGCAAAAACATATGCATTTGAAAGGGTTGAATGCTTCATAAATGTTTTCCCCTCAACTGTGTGAGAACGTATTACATTGCCACGAGTAGCACTTTCATCTTCACGAACACCTAGAACCATAATCACTTCCCCAAATGCTGATACCTTATCCATAATGAATTGATTTGCTGGGTCAATTTTTAATCTGTCTGTACACCATCTAAATGATTGATTAGGGGAAGGATATCCTTTACCTATTATATTTACCCAGAATGACTGTTTAATCATAGGTTTTACTTTATGGGTTTCAATTGGTAAATCTCTACTTAATGCTTCATCCTGGATCCTTCTTAATGTCTTATTTATGGAATTAATAATCAAGGGTGTTTCAACGAGAGTATCTGATGAAATTACAAATACCTTTTTATGTAATTCTTCTTTTGGCAATTCGTTAATAGCCTCAAATACAAGTTGAACTACAACGGTAGAATCCTTTCCACCACTATAACCAACAACCCAAGGACGGTTATCTTCTTTATATGCTTTTTGAATTCGTTCCTTTGTTTCCTTTATAAAGGATTGTGATTTATTTAATTGGTTACTTATTAGACCATTAATCATTTTATACTACTCCTTGGAAAAATTTTTCTTCTAGTGTTAACTCTGATTCTGTTAAGGGTAAGTTAACTAGCTGCTTTATTCTATTTGAGGTGAGCTGTATTGTATATGAGGTTTTTTGTATACGACCATTATGATTGTAAGCTCTACCTAACCAATCCCCTGTATTACTTCTGTTCCAATCAATTTTAGAAAGTTTGTATATATAGCTTGTCCAATCATGTTCATGATAGTTTCGTAAATAATGTCCTACTAGTCCTAGTGACTCAATAAAAACCCCATGGCCAACTATAAAATTTGATCTTAACTCTCTTGGTGAAAGCTCTTTGTCAAAAACCATGTTCCATTCTGTTATTGAATCACACAGTACTATCCAAAACTCTCTTAAAAACTTATCTTCCTCGGATGTGATCTCATCACCCTTAGATTTTCCTAATAGTTTTAGATTCGTATTGAAGATATGATTTAAGGCTAAGATTTTAGGTGAATTCTTTGACAAGGAAACTCTCTCTTTATCTGTGTATCTATTCAGCAGGGGAATTGTTGCAATAATTTCCTTAGTAACCATTGCTAATTGGTCTCTATGGTCGTATAAAATTCCAATAGAAGAAGTAGTGTTGACTGCATGGCGGTTTAGATCTGAAAAAATTTGTTGAGACTTTCTAAGTCCCTCATCATGAAAGAACACTACCGAAATAGTTTCATTACCTAACTCGGGTGAGATTTTTAATGCTTCTTCAATAGCAGCCCGTCTATGCTGTCCGTCATTGATTAAGAACCTAGCATCTAAAGCTATTCTCAACTGTCCAAGGTCATTAGAAGTAGAATCATTATTATATGGAATAAATTTAATTTCTCCATCAATGGATGCTGTAATAGATGAAAAAACATAATCATGCTGATTATCAACTATGTAACTAGTCATTTCAGGTATCCTAGCTTTATTAAGTATCCTTTGTGATCTGTGCTCAGGTGGAATTTCCTCTTCATCAAATAGAAATATTTTAGGAATTATTCGTAGAGGACACATTGCAACATAATATTCTTTGTTGGCTTGAACACCTCTAATAGCGGGGAAATTATAACTAAAGGTAGAGTCCATATATTAACCTCCTATTACGTACGTAATCTATTAAATTGATTATAACTCTAATAGAATCAATATTCAATAAAAAAGACGAACCTTCATTCGTATTTTTCTAGAAACCTTTACATCGAGATTTAATATACAACTCATGTGATCAAACTTACATTTTATGTTAAAATCTTTATTAAGATAAACACTAAATTAATTTTAATAAAAATCTAAAAAATGATCTTCGATTGGAGATGAATTGTTTGGCTGTTGAACAATATCTATTTAAATTCTTAGAGAACCTAAATTATGTTGCAGCTGAAACTGCTAGAGATATTGAAGAACGGATTTTTGATGATCCCAAAAGTGCTGTGATGAACGCTAGGGTATTTGCAGAAGAGATTGTAAAAGATGTGTTTAGAAAGGAAGAGATTGACTATTCACATCTTACTACTCATTTTGAACGTATTAATTACTTGGCTAGAGAAGGATTTCTAGAAAAGGGTACTCAGCAGGCATTAGCGGAAATTAGATTAACAGGTAACAAGGCACTCCATGACGCCACATTTAGACCTGACATTCTAGAGGCTATTAAAATTTTTAAGGAAATGTATAAGCTTGGAACTTGGTTTGCGGAAGTATACTCATCAGACATTTCTATTCCATCCTATAAAGATCCAATTCCTCCACAAAAAGGCTTAGGAATGGATGACGTTCAAAATATGATTGAACAAGCATTATCTGGTAAATTGAGTCAATACCTAAATCTTAAAAACGAAGACAATAATACAGTTAAAGAACAAGAGGGCCAAACAGATAACGAATCAAAAGTTTCAGGGAATGATGATCAGCAAGAGAACAAAGTAATAACATTAAATCTTAATCTACCAGAAGGACGTAGTTATCTATTAAGAGAATTAAAGCGACTTCAAGAATCATCACAAGAAGCGGTTGAAAATTCAAACTCATTTAGTAAATTTAAGGATTATATGCATGTGGCACGAGAGATTCAGAAGGATTTTGAAGAAATGATCACTATTACTAAGGATAGTGATAGAGCAGAACTAATCTTACTAACCGGAAGTGTAGGAGATGGAAAGTCTCACTTATTAGCCTATTACAATGAAAAACAGCGAGAAGTTATGAATAAGTTTGAAATATTAAACGATGCTACTGAAAGTTTTAGCCCAAATAAAAATGCATTGGAGACTCTCTCCGAGCTCTTAGATGGTTTTTCTGATCAAAAAATTGAATTGTCAAAAGATAAAGTTATATTAGCAATCAACCTTGGGATCCTTCATAACTTTTTATCTTATGAACATGAAGGAAAGAGTTTCAATAAATTAAAGGGCTTTATTGAAGAAAGTGGTTTGTTTACACAAAAAGTAACAACGAAGTATAGTGAAGAATCTTTCCATTTAATAGGTTTTAGTGATTATCAATCCTATGAGCTTACAAATGGAGGTCCTAAGTCTTCCTTTTATTTAAAAATTTTCCAAAAGGTTTTCTCTAATGATTCTAATAATCCATTCTATATTAGTTACCAAGAAGACCTTAAGAATAATGTAAAGGGAGTAATACATGAAAATTTTGAATTTCTAATGGATAAGAACATTCAAAATGAAATTATTCAGTTAATCATTCAGGGTATAGTTCGAAATAAACTAGTTATTTCTGCAAGAGCCTTCTATAATTTCATTGCGGATTTAGTGATACCTGAAGGTTATTCTGAAATCTTAGATTTTGAATGGAACCATTTTGAAAAGATTAACAATACCGTTCCACACTTACTTTTTAAGAGACGCGAACGTTCTGTTATTTTAAAAACAATGTCAGAACTTGACCCCATTCATATTCGCTCACAAGCTATTGATCAGATCTTTATTGACATTAATACGTTAAATGATTGGGATAAGATTATTGAAAAATATTCAAACAACTATATCGCAAAAGAATGGCTTGGACCTATTGCTTATCAGTCAGAGAATTTTAATGGTTTAACTTCAGAGTTTAGCCAATTACTTGTTAGACTGGCTTATTTGACCAATAATTCTTTTGCTGAAGAAGTGATTCCATCCTCTTACAAAAATTATATGAAGTATTTATACTCATTTAACAAGGTTGAACAAAGGCAAATCGCAACTTTTTATAAAGAAATTATTCAAACAATTTTCAAATGGAGAGGTAGTCCCAAGACTGGCTATATTTATATAAATAAGCCAATTGAGAAATTTCGAATAGCCCAGGAGCTATCTTTAAAACCAAAGATGGATCATTTATCTCCAAATAATAATGATATATTAACTAGTTTTAAGCAAACTTTGACTATTGTGTTCTCAGACAAACAAGAAAGAGAGAATTTAACTCTTGAAGTTGATTATCCCTTATACGAGCTCTTATCCAATGTACAAAGAGGGTATTGTCCAAATAAGAAGGATGAAGAGGATGCTATTAAATTTGTTGAGTTTTTAGACCAAATTATGAAATTTGGTAACAAGTCTAATGAGGTGTTAGTTCATATACCAACAGAGAACAAACAATATGTTCTATCAAAGGGTCTCTTTGATGGATATACATTTGAAAAGGTGCTGTGAGAATGAGAATTTTAGTAGAAGAATTAGACAAATTACTAAAAGAGAATAAAGATAAAACAGGTGTGGTGCATGATACGGGGAGAATAAAGGGGGTACTCCCTTTTAATTCTAGTAAAAGAACAACGGTGATGAGAGACAGGTATGATAAAGTACTTGGGGAATTCACTAGAATTATATCTAATGTTCAACTTCCAGAATTAGATGATGAAGCTGAAATTGAGTATGAAGAAATTAATCCTATAGCCTCAAAGGTTTCAGATGAAGTAGAGTGTGATAATGAAGACATCCGTTTAGATCTTAATCTTTTCTTAAACTCATATCTATTTAGCGAAGATAATGAATTCAAGTCTATCCATCCCTATATATTTAATTACACTCCTTTGTCAAAACAGAAGCCTAAGAGGAGTGAAGAGGAAAGAATTGCTAGGTTTATGATAAATGCTTTAATCGACGATATAACAAACTTCCAAAGTTTATTCTTTGATAAACAGGGAGAGGATATCCTAACTACCCTAGTTTTGGATAACCTAGGAGAATTGAAAGAACGTAAAACTGAGAACATAAAATATAAATCGCTACTACCAATTCTTATAGATATGTTTAAAGAAGATTTTGATTTCCTAAGTAAACGTCGCGATTATTTCATGGAACAATATCCTCTACTTGTTAAGTATTACTACTTCTTATATATTTCCCAGCTTGCGTTAAAATTTCATAAGTATGAAACTGCTGACTACGAGAAGGTGGATCCGTCCTATTTTGCTCTTGATTGGGAAACAGGAGTTAACAAGAGAAGGAAAGCTGTATCTGTTGGGGGATATAAAACTCTAAGGGAGAGATCAAAAGAGCTCTTTATCCATATACATGTTATGTCTCACTTAAGTTATAACTCTAAAAATGAAGATGAATTTCTAACGTATGTAGATATCCTGGGTGAGCTTAAAACTGCAGATGAGAAAAGACAATTTATTGGAAGTCTAAATAATTGGATCAAAATTTATCATGAAAAGGCTAAATTAAACTTGCCACTCAAAGATATCACTACTCTATCTGAAGGTTTTTCCCAATTGTTTAAATGTTTAGAGCAAGGGATGAATAAGCAAGTATACGAAAGATATGGTGAATCAATAGAAGATCCTGCAATTAAGAGTTTCTTAAAACATAGAGGAAGTCATGGATATACATTAAATATTACTCAGGAATTGTTGTTATTACTTACTGCTATTAGTGTTAAGGACCAAAGGATTCCCCTAAAAAAGTTATTTGAAGAATTTGAAAAGCGCGGAATAGCTTTAGACCGCTATTCAATGAAAGAAGTTACAGACCTTTTAGACAGCTTAAATTTGATTGAAAAGAAAAGTGATAGTGGTGATGCCCAATATGTTAAACCAATACTATAAATATTTAAGCGGGTTAATCTTAGATTTTTTCAAAGAAATTGAGATCAAATCCGGTGATCGGTTTTATTTGCAATTAGATACATTAGAAGAAATAAACAATTTAGTAGATGCATTAGAAGATAATCCAGAAGTTAACGTATTCACCTACACACATGATAAAGGGGAGCCATATTTAACTTTCTCAATAAAGATAGGGGAGGTAAATGTCGTATTTGCTCATACCTCTTTAGATGTAACACCTGATTTCTTGGTTACGCTGAGGAATCAGGTAGGTGAACAAAAGGAAGAATGGCGAGATACTGCTCTATTTAGTATAGTTTCGGAGCAACTAGATAGTATTGAAGGTGGGAGTAGTAATCTTCAAAAAGAAGGAATGCCTTTACATCCTAATTCATTGTTCAAAAAATTAAAAGAGGATATTGAAGATAGTAGACTTAGTAAGACTGAGAAGATTATCTTAACTGATAATCTAAAACGTTTAATGGATGACCATTACCTACAACAAGTTAATTTACTTGACTTTGAAGAGATTTTTGAAGTCCTTATAAAGGGGAAGATTGAAGATTGTGATTATAAAAAATTCGGATTATTTAAAGATTTAGAGCTAGCCTCTATTCAAGGAAATAAGAATAAAGTATTTGAAAGAATTGAAAGAAACAGAGAATTATTTGAGTATGTTCAAAATGTCCATGATTTTGGTAAATTAGATGATGACTTAGATCGTAGATTTGTCTCTAAAGGGGCTCACGAACTTAAAAAAGATGATTGGACAGATATTCCATTTGCTAAGGTGGCAGTTTATGCCGAAGAAAAGGAAAAAGAAAATAAGAGTACAAAAGTTGAGTTAACCAAGATTAGTATTGACCCTTCATTAACTATGTGGGATAAGGCACTTTCGGATACAACTGCTGGAAAAAGAAAGCGTCAAATTATCGTATTTAATCCTAACTCTGAGCCGACTATTACTATAAAAACAAACTATGAAATTGAAGGTAGTCAAGTAAAGAGCCTAAGTAGAGACTATTTCAGTTATTCTAAGGGCTCTGATCTCATTATCAATGTTGGTAGGGTAAATGCATCTTTCGAGATTATGACAAATGAAGATGAGCCAACCTTTACAAAAATAACTTATAAACATGAAGGTAAGTCTTCTTTAGGTTCTGAATTTCACATTGCAATTTTTCCTTGCAACGAGTTTTTGTTAAAGGACCTTAAAACAAAATATTTTGTCAATGTAAGAGAAAAGTGTATAGAGTTAGAATCAGATATCACCGAGATTAAATTTGGTGACGGCTATGATACTGATTCTATTGAGGTTATCAGTGCAGATGAAGTAATTCAAGTACCAGATGATACAGAGGTCACTGTTTTACCCCAACAAGAAGCTTTTGATGATAATGATCAATTAATGTTTTATGTAGAAGAAAAAGGTTGTAAGATACCGATACTATTAAAAAATGATCTTCCAGAAGCAACTCCGATTAATGGGATGAGAATATGGAAGATGAAACGAGAAGAGGCACAAGACTTTAAGTTAGAGAATAACAGGCTACTTATAGGAAATAGTGAATTTTATACTCATAAAGAATATAAGTCATTTTTTGAATGGGAAACAACATGGGTAAATAAAAATATCCAATTTGCGATACTTGATTCAGAGGAGATACTTCCTAAAACTCTAGATCTAGATGGAGACCTTCGAGAGGCTTATAGTAGATTCATGCAATATTTCCGCACACACAGTATACCTAGTTTATGTTATTACTCAGATGAGCTAAAGCATAGAGCTAAGGAATATCTCAGTGAATATATTAAACAGATAAAGAGTTTTGAAGAAGGAAAAGCCCCTGGAAGTAAGGGGCGAAACCTAATGAAGTTAGGTATGATGAAAGCTTCGAAGGAGCTTTTCTTTACACCGTTTCATCCGTTAGTTGTTGCATATCAATTAATGATATCAGAACAATTAGGGAAAGAAGTGTTAGATAATACTATAATGAATCGCTTGAAGCCCGATTCACTTATCCCCTTCATCTATAGTGAAAATGACCAACTATATAAACCGGATAGTCAAAGTGAAGCACTCGAGTGGATAAGATTTAAACCAGTTCAAGAAGTCACTGTTTCTAATGCAAGTCACTATCTAGCCAAAGTCGTTCTTGAAAAAATCGATCAGTTTGAAGAGCATTTTAAATATTTGTTTATGAGAGAATCTAAAGCTCCTCTTCAAATAAACGTAATCAATATTACAAATGATAAAGAAGTATTAAGAGGAATTGTTAACTGGATTATAAATAAAATTAATGAATCTGGACCTGAAGAGTTAAAAGCTGTCGAAGTATCATTATATATGAATGAAGGACAACTAAGTGCATTCGATATATTTTCTCGGATGGAGTCAATCGACCAAATAAAAAGCTTTTTAAAAATTAATAATTTCAAGTCTTCAAAGTATGATGAAAGTGATGTTCTACGACTTATAAGAGAGAATTTGTTTTATTTTAAGCATAATATTAATACTAAAGAATATCGTTATGGTCATATAACATTCTATAAAATGCAGGCTCAACAGCAACATGCTCACCAACCAATGGAAGATATGATTACTGGTTTATCATTAGATGGTATAGTATCAACGGTACCCTCTATGAAAGGTGAGGAAAATTATCGAAGTGGATTCGGTATTAAGGGTTGTAATATAAGAGAAGATAACTTATTACTTGAGACTTCTATATATACTAATGAGTTAGCTGCTAATATGCGTAATGATGGTAATGACACCTATAAGAGAGGTGAGTCAATTGTGTCTAGAACCGATACAGATGATGAAGAAACCTTATCTAGAATTTTTGACTCATCATATTGGGTAACATTTATTGATCCTAACGTAGACTTAGAATTTTTCCAGAAGTACGATCGTAATCTTGTAGTGATACATTACAATGATCAATTCACATCATCAAGTAGATATGATGCAATTACTGTAACGGATAAATCCGATCAATTTAATGCTGTCATAAAAGAAATTCTTAAAGAGAAAGAAATAGAAATATCAGATGAAAATGTAAACAGTACTATTAAAGCATTTAATACGTTTAACGGTGAATGGTTATTACGAATCATTGGTGGTAAGGGGCATTTTGATCGAGAAAAATTAAGTATTATCTCAGCTATTAAATATTCTTTAGCATATTTTAATCATCAAAACATCTTATGGGTCCCAATCTCATTAGAAGAGATACTGAGAGTTGCTGGGGCAGTGAGCTTAAATAAAAGAGAAGGTATTTTTACTGCGAAGAACTTGGGTGTGATAGGTAAGCATAGTGACGATTTATTACTAGTTGGACTAGAGTATGGGGAAAAACTTAAACTTCATTTTTATCCAGTTGAAGTGAAAATTGGAATTAATTCGACTAATGTTTATGATAGAGCTAAAGAGCAAATTATGAATACTAGAAAGTTGCTTGATGAAGAATTAAGCTTTAAAGAAATTGACGGTAAACCAGCTTTCCGTAATCTTTTCTATCGTAATTTCTTTAGCCAAATATTTATCGCTAATGCTAAAAAAATAGCTCAAAGTGAGCTCTGGCCTGAATGTGACTACCATTTAACAGATGATGTTGTTGAAAAGCTTTTATCAGATGTTTATGAGGTATCAACTGAACTAAAAGGTCTAATAGGAAATGGAGCCATTTTATCATTTAAAAAAGATGCCTATTTACGTTCGTCTTCATTAGAAGATAATGTGATGATCATAAACTTAACTTTAAACGATGGATTTAATGGTATTGTCGAATCAATACAGCAACTAACAGACCGAATACAATCGGGTAGGTCAGATTTTGTTAAAGAGAGATTAATTTCTTATAACTATAAATATAAAAGGCCAGAAAAACTAGAGGAATTACAGGAAACAGTTGGACCAGTTGAGATAGAAGAACAAGGTATTATGAAAGAGGAAAGCTCTGTGAAAACAGAGCCGAATTCGAAAGTTGAGACTACTGAAAATACAACCAAAGTTAATAATGAAAGTGATGGTAAAAAAGAAGTAAATCTAGAAGATATCCGAATATTAATCGGGAAAGCTCTTAACTCTAACCGAGAGATTTATTGGGAATATGGGAATAAAGAACTTTCAAATAGACACTTGTTAATTTCAGGTACATCAGGTCAAGGGAAAACCTACTTTATGCAGTGTTTACTTCTAGAAAAAGCAAAGAAAGGTATTTCTAGTATTGTTATTGATTACACTGAAGGATTTTTGCCAAATCAATTAGAACCTGAATTTGTTGAGTTTTTAGGAACAAATTTAAAGCAATCTATTGTATATAATGAAGGATTCCCGATAAACCCTTTCAAGAAAAATGAAAGAGAAATAGGTGGTCTAAAACTTCCTGAAAGTGTAACAGATGTGGCAGAACGAATAAAAAGTGTTTTTGGAGCTGTTTATAGTTCATTAGGTATTCAGCAATTAAATTCAATTTATGAAGCAACAATTAATGGTTTACAAAAATATGGAGATAGTATGGACTTGCAAAAGCTAAAAATAGAGCTAGAGACTGATACTTCATCTAATGCAAAAACAGCTCTATCTCAGATACGTCCTCTAATTGATCGTAATCCTTTTACATCTAATGCTGAATTAGATTGGAAAGAAATAATAAATAGTGATGGTCAAGTTTTTGTTGTCCAGTTAACTGGATATCCAAGAGATGTTCAGTTAATGATTACTGAGTTTATTTTGTGGGATTTATGGAACTTTTCTATACGTAACGGATCAAAGTATATCCCTATGCCGGTTCTAATGGATGAAGCTCAAAACTTAGATCATACTGAAAATTCTCCGTCAGCGAGGATTTTACAAGAGGGTAGAAAGTTTGGATGGTCAGCCTGGTGTGCGACCCAGTTTTTGAAATCCCAACTAGATGCCAGTGAGTTGGCGAGACTCCAGATGTCTAGCGAAAAGGTTTATTTCCTACCGCCAACTCAGCTTGAGATATCATATATAGCTGGAAGTTTGTCTCAGGAACCAAGTGAGAAGAGAGAGTGGGAGTCAAAGTTAGCTTCTCTGAAAAAAGGGCAATGTATAGTTCATGGTCCCGTCCTAAATGAACGTGATGAATTAACTAAGCCAATTGTTACAATTGTAGATATTACACCACTTCACGAGAGAATAAATAACATATAATAAGAATGCGGGTACCTTTAAAGGTACCCGCATTTTTAACCTAAAATTTTTATTCGATAATCTTCCAATGATGTTAGAGATTCAATTTCATTACTTATTATTCTCAAACCTAATTCAATAAAGTGCAACATTTGTTGATTGATAGTCTCTTCGTTTAGAGGAGCTCTAATCTCCTCAATTATTAAATGCTTGAATAATAAATATTCTTTATCCCTAATGATATTATCTGGAATCGTCCATTTTGGCTTATTATCCTTAAACTCGTCAGGACAAATATTGGTTGTATTAGAAAGTCCTTTTGATAATGCTATTTTTACACCAAAAGGGCGATCAATTTCTAATAATTCACATAGGTGATCAAGAATTTCTTTTCCTGTACCTGATAAATTCATTTTTCTGTTCGACATGTATTACACCCTCACGAAATTAAAGTAGCCATCTCTTATTACTGTATATTTCTTATCCTCATCATAGTCTAACATGTATTGTTTGTATGAATTTTGTTTCATTATATTTATATATTCTTGTGTTATCTCTGTATCAGTTGATAAGATAATTACCTGTTCACTTAAGTCCTTATAATAATGGTTTATTAAATGATTTCGATGATAACTATCTAGTCTACCTAGTGGTGTATCTATGACCATAGGTAGAGATAAATCAGATGCTTTTGTAAGTGCCCAGATAAATGCAGAGGATATCATTTGCATTTCTCCTGCTGATCTTTCTTGGATACTTATTTCTTGATTTCTATCGTTATATAAACGGATAGAATAAGTTTCAATGTCAAACTCTATTTTCCCAAATTCGTCTTGCTTCCTAAATAGCTTATTTAAAATACTTGAGAACTCTGATTTAATGTAATTAGCTTTCATGACAGTGTGCTCTACTAAATATTTGTTAATTGCTTTTATTGTACATGTAACATATTCTAACTGTTCTTTTGTCTCATCGTAATCTGAGTGCTGATCAGACAATCTTGTAAACTGGTTTAGCAGTGCAGCTCTCTTGTCTTTAGCGGTAGAAAGCTTTTTTGAGTGATTTTTATAAATTAGGTTCTTTTCACCGCATTTTGCAGAAAGGATATCAATTCTTTCATTTTCTTCGGTAATATCAACTGATTCAGGAGCATTCCTAATTTCTGTCTCTAGTGCTTCAAGGCTCTTCTTCAATTTTTCAATTTTATTAATTAATGTAACAACGTGATGTTTATCTTTAAGTTGTAGATTTGTAATAAAATTATAATCTTTATTTGATATATCATGCCTTTCTACGAAGTCATGAGGAACGATTTGTTTTATATCATTTTCCTTAATCCAAATTTCTTCTCCAATCTTCTTTATTTGAATTAATTGACTATTATTAAGTGCAGGCTCAATTGGTGTGTTTAAAAGTTGCTCAATAAAGTTTTTATAGGGCTTTAGAGAAGCTTCTTGGACAGTTTGTTTTAATTGGATGTCATGTTCTAATTTTAGTTGTTTTTTTAGCTTTGCTAATTGGGTGTTTAAAATAATTGTTATTATATTTTCTCTATAATAATTTTCAAATTCAGCACATGCTATTTTTAATTCTGTACTTATTTTAGATTGTTCTTTTATGATAACCTCTCTTGATTTAGAGTTCTTTGTTATTTTCTCATTTCTATCAGATTTTGCTTTACCAATAAGTTTCTCTAAATGTTGGCTTTCTTCAAGAGCTTTATTTTTCTTTAATTCTAGTGAGTCAATCTCTTTTTCTATAACTTCTAATTCTGTTTTTATATTATTCAGTTTAGATTTACTAACTGCTTTAGATAGGGTTTGTTCTATGTTACTTTTTATTTGATTTAAATCATCAATTAATTGTTTATATGCATCCATACCTGTTATTTTATGTATGGCTTCTTTCATTTCGGCACTGTTTTGTCTTAGAATTATTTCTTTAACCTCTTCTCCGTCAAAAATAAAGAAGGGGGATGCATAGTAGGGAATTATTTTATCAATAATATGATTATAGCTTTCAATATTATCAATTTTTATTTTTCTGCCATGCTGATTTCCAGCTTTTCTAACTGTTAATTCTCTAGACTCGCTAATTAACCTCTTATAGTTATCAAAACTCCACTTAACCTGTATTTCCCAATCTTCGCCTTTATCTGTTTCAATTACAAGGGTTGAGGAACAATCTCTTCCCCCCTCATCAAAAAACGTATTGTTAATTACATTAGAAAAGATCTTTTGCTTCTCTTCTTTAGAGATTCCTCTTTCTCCGTATAGAATATACAATATTGCTTTTAAAATAGTTGTCTTTCCTGCACCGTTTAATCCACCCAATAAGATAATATTTTTTTCTTCTCGTTCGTGAACAGGTATATAGAAATTAATTTCTTGATGGCCGTAATAGGTTTTATAATTGTCAAAGATTAATCTTTTAATCAACATTACTGATCACCTTTTACTTGTTTTCTATGAAAGTTAATTAGATTTAAATATTCTTTTTTTCTGGCGCTCGCAGATTGATTTTCGTACGAGAACTTTTCGGCAGTTTTTAATAGTGTGTGGACTAGTTTAATAGGAATGTTATTTTCTTTTGAAACCTTAGCCAAGAGTTCTAGTTCTTGATCCTTAATATTGCTCATTTTAACCACCCTAATTTATTTAATTTAGTCTAATTTAACTATACCAAAATGTTTGTAAGAGTTAGAACCTAAATTTTACAAGTTTTCTCACAATACTCTTGGAATACTGTGGGTTTGTGAACTTATCTATTTATAATCATATTGGGGTAACTATATATGGTAAAATAGGTATAATTTGGGGAGTCTGAGGAGAGTGAGCTGATTTATGTTGAAACAAGGAATCTACGAAGAAATCATCAACCAAAAACTAAAAAATGAACTTGATAAACTAGAATCAACACAATTTGAAATAGAAAAAGAAAAACTAGATGTAGAAGAAGCTAGAAAGCTACTATCCTCTTACATTACCCACATTACTAGGAAGGCATTGAAATATGTAAGGGAAAATGAACGAGATGAAAATCTGGCTCTATTGCAGCAGATAAAAACCTGCAATGACATAATTGCCTTGTTGAGTGAACAACTGAATGACGGGGAGTTTAAAAGCTTACATATAGAGGAAGAAGGGGAAATTTTAACCTCCATTTATTCGCGGCTAAACTCTATAAAAGCGATTCGTAAGGGTGAAACGGTTCGACCTATTACACCTATATCTCAAAGTTCCTTATTTACGGGGTCTAACTATGAGCCAAATATGTTAGGTGAGCTAAAGAAGGAAATCCTAACTTCCGACAATATAGACATGCTAGTTTCCTTTATAAAGTGGAGCGGATTACGTTGCATTATTGAAGAATTAAAAACCTTCACTGAGAGAGGGGGAACCCTTAGAGTAATTACCACCTCTTACATGGAAGCAACAGATTATAAAGCAATAGAGGAGCTAAGCTATTTACCTAATACACAAATAAAAGTTTCCTATGATGTGGATCGAACTAGATTACATGCCAAAGCGTATTTATTCCAAAGAGAGACGGGATTTAGTACAACATACATTGGATCCTCAAACCTATCAAATCCTGCACTAACTTCAGGACTAGAATGGAATATTAAAGTAACAGAAAAAGATTCGTTTGATATTGTTAAAAAGTTTGAAGCAACCTTTGAGAGCTATTGGAACGATAATGAGTTTAAGACGTTCAATATAACTAATACAAATGATCAATTACTGTTAAGGGAAGCATTGTCAAAAAGTAAAAAACAAGAACAACAGTCTATTCATTTTGCTTTTGATGTTAGACCGTTTCATTATCAAAAGGAGATTCTTGAAAAGTTGCAAGTGGAACGTGAGGTTTTTGGTAGAACAAAGAATCTTGTGGTGGCTGCAACAGGGGTAGGTAAGACTGTAATATCTGCCTTCGACTATAAAAGCTTTTTAAAGAAGCATCAGAATCGTGCAAAGCTACTATTTGTTGCTCATAGAGAAGAAATTTTAAAACAAAGCAGAGATACATTCCGTGCTATTTTAAAAGATGCTAACTTTGGAGTGTTGCTTGTTGGTAATCATCAACCTACCTCTATTGACCATCTGTTTGTTAGTATTCAAAGCTTTAATAGTAAAAAGCTTCATGAAGTTACTACATCAGACTATTATGATTTCATTATAGTAGACGAATTTCACCATGCTGCTGCAGAAACTTATCAGAGGTTATTAAATCATTATCAACCTAAAATACTGTTAGGATTAACAGCAACTCCGGAAAGAATGGACGGTAAAGATATTTTAACTTATTTTGACCATACTATTGCTGCTGAAATGAGACTTACTGAAGCCGTAAATCAAAAGTTACTCTCACCGTTCCAGTACTTCTGTGTTAGTGATCAAGTGGATCTTTCAAAACTAAAGTGGAGTCGTAAGGGTTATGATATACGTGAGTTAGAAAATGTTTACACGTCAAACGATTTAAGAACAAACCAAATAATTAAAAGTATATATAAATATGTTACAGATTTAGATGAGGTAAAGGGTCTAGGGTTTTGTGTTTCTATTGAGCATGCAAAATATATGGCAGATTACTTTAATCAAAGTGGAATACCTTCTATATCGTTATATGGGGATGTAAATCATACAGTTAGAAGTGAAGCTAAGGAAAAGCTAGTTAAAGGAGAGATTAAGTTCATATTTGTTGTCGATCTCTATAATGAGGGAGTCGATATCCCTGAAGTTAACACCGTACTATTTTTACGACCTACAGAGAGCTTGACTGTTTTCTTACAGCAGCTAGGAAGAGGTTTACGTCTCTCAGAGGGCAAGGATTGCTTAACAGTTTTAGACTTCGTTGGACAAGCACATGCTAACTATAATTTTGAAGGAAAGTTCCGAGCACTAATTGGTAGAACAAAGCATTCTGTACAGCATTATGTTGAAAATGGCTTTTTCAATCTACCTAAAGGGTGTTTTATTCAGCTCGAACGTCAAGCAAAGGAATATATATTGCGAAATATAAAGAGCAGTACTAACACAAAGGGTAATCTTATCGCTAAGATGAGATATTTTACAGAAGATACAGGTCTATCACTAACTCTAAGTAACTTTTTAAAGCATTATAACCTTTCTATTTATGATTTTTATGGGAAAAGTAAAGACCGTAGTTTTGTACGAATGATGGTAGAGGCTGGTGTTAAAGAGGATTTTTCTTGCGAAAATGAAAAGATGATTACAAGTCGTCTTCCGAACTTGTTCCACCTAAATTCTAGTACTTTATTAAAGTTTTTTATTAACTACATCGAAGGTGGGCACATAAATTCTGAGGAAGAGAAATTAATGCTTGGGGTTTTATATTATAGCTTCTATCACAATCATCCTGAAAAGGAAGGATTTACTTCATTAGAGGAAGGAATCCATAGGATTTTATCGAACAAGGATTTCAAACAGGAAATTACTTATATTCTATATTATTTATATCATTCCTTAGAGACGATGGAATTAAATAATGAGTTTACGTTTCCTTGTCCTTTAAAGGTCCATAGCAGGTATAATACCTCTCAAGTTCTTGCTGCTTTAGGATACTTTAATGAAACTTCAAACCCATCCTTCCGTGAAGGAGTTAAGTATTTTAAAGATAAAAACTTGGATATCTTTTTTACTACGTTAAATAAATCAGAGAAGGATTTTTCACCATCCACTTTATATGATGACTACGCTATTAACGAAACTCTATTTCATTGGCAGACTCAGTCTAAGGTTTCTGAGGAAAGTGAGACAGCTAAGCGTTATATTGAACACAGGCAGAGAAAGCATCAACTTGCGTTATTTGTAAGGGAATATAAAACAGAGCATGGGTTAACATCTCCATTTGTCTTCTTAGGTTGTGTTGATTACGTAAAACACTCAGGTAATAAGCCAGTGAGTTTTATATGGAAATTGCATGAGGAGATGCCATCCTATTTAGTTCCAAGGGCGAATAAGAATATTTTGTAATTAAAGGCAAGAAATTAACTGATTGTTAGTTTGATGAATGAAAATTCATTCGGAGAGTGAAGTAAGAATTTACCAAATTTAATTATTACTTTATCAAAAGCAAAATAGTCAAATGGAACAATACTTTACTACTAAGTGGGACATTTCTCTTTCTTCAAATATGAAGTAAGAAAATGTCCCACTTTTTTTCTCTGAAGGTGTCCCATAGGACGTGTTCATCTCCTTGTTCCATTTAGATAATGGTCTTAAAAAGGAGCTTGGCTCTCTTGGAAGACAAACATTTGATTGAACAGGCGATTCGAAAAGTTATTAGAGAACAACGAAATGAGTCAGGGAAAACACAAGCAAAGCTTGCAGAAGAAGCGGGTCTTAGTGAGAAACATTTAAACAAAATTGAAAATGGTAAGAAGAATACATCAGGTGCATCCCTTTTCCAGTTACTTTTAGCGCTAGGAAGTCAAGATCCCATGATCCTGCGTATCGCAGAAGTTTATAGAGAAATTAAAAGTAAGAACACAAATGATTAGCAGAAATTCCTCTATAGTTAAATCAACTTCTTCTAGTAACCTATTTAATTACTTGGCCCCGATTGTTATCTACCAATACTTCAATTTCATTTTTTATCCTCAAACAAATAAAAATTTATGGAGGTATTATACATTGACCGTAAATAATCACTACGAAATCTCCCCCACAACTCTCGCGATTCTGCCTGCATACCACATTACGTATCAATCCCGCATTTACGACCTTAAAGGTGAAATCTACTGTGAAAAGCCACCCATTAAGCTTATCGAAAAAGCTTGCCTAGAAGGCGGTTCATCCTTCGATGGAAGAAAGAAAGCCCTTCAGTACAAAAAGTCATTCTACCAATGTCCTCCGATCCCGATTAATCCTCTTGAAGATATTTACGCATTTCCGACTTGTTCGCCTACTTCTCATGACTGTATTTGGCTATTTTATGAGCATATTAGCGGTTTCCATTCGAGACTAGATTCAACCGTCATTACCTTTTATAATGGTCAATCCCTCGAAGTTCCAGTTTCCCTAGCTGTGATCAGAAACCAAATGGCACGAACAGAGTCCTGTATCGTCTCGTTTAGTAAGCCTAAGAAAAGAATGAGAATGTATTATGAGACCCCCTCGTTAACCTCAAAAGAAAGGTGAAGAAATTGATGAAAAAAAAGAAGAAACCTAGACAAAGAGTCCGGATCTACGGTTTTAAATTCCCTCAAAATCTCCTTGAATACCTCCGAAATTACCAAACCGAGCACAACCTTCAAATTCCAGCCAGTGCCTATGCAGCCCTCTTAATTATGTTAAAGCAAATCCACCGTGAAAAATCATCTCAAGGGAAGGTGCAGGAGCTGAGTCTCCCGTCAAATGCTAGAGAATGTAGGTTAACCTATTCTACTTTACATATTGGATTCAAGTTTCTTCTAAAGCACGGTATCATTCAGGAAGAGGTAAATATAGACGGTAAGGATGTGTATTATCTCCCTCACTACGAGCAGTCCTGTTCGTCTGAACAACCTGAAGACCTCAACTATTTTCTCATTCCACACTCACTCTTTGAAACGAATATCCTCGCTGAGCTAGTACGTACCTCCAACAGTAAATCCTTTGAATTACTCTTTTCCCTTCTAACTCAATTCCGTCATGGCGTCGCCACAATCGACCATACGAATAAAATTGATGAATTGAAGCAAGTCCGAAATATGTCTACGTTAAAACAGCAGCTTGGTAAGCGCTCCAAAGGGGTTCGAGAAGCACTTGAAATGCTCGAGCCTTTATTTTACATTGAGTTTGTCGGTCTTAAGTACCGTGGTACACAGGTGTGGGTGCATCAAGTCCATTTTTCTTTGAAACCTGAATGTGTGATTGAGAACTCTGATGCCTTCGAAGTGTATCCACTAGTAGCTGAGTTCAGCAAGGAAACGGAGAGGATTTTAACCGATTTAAACATTCGCTATAAACCGAGGGACCTTTTTGACATTATGATCTCATTTAAGCAGGAGGTCATTGAGGTATTAAAATATATTGCGAAGAATGATGGAGAGCATGCTAACTATTCAGCCCGTGACAGCTGGATCGAAAGCTACTTCTATCGTTGTCTTGGAAACTTTGAAAACAAGATACGGGATCAGTATGAAGAGCGTCCTGATTTTACATTCACAAAGTCTATTGGGGCTTATTTTCGCACGGTGTTTCGCAATAACTTAAAAGCATTTGTCGAGCGTGTGATTCCAGTTGAGATGATTCGAACGGCAAATATGAGAGAGTTTGTAGAAGCGGGACGAGTGCCTGTGCTGCATGAGGTATTAACGAAATACTAGTTTGCTTTTCAAAGCCCTTTAGTGGGCTTATTTAGCGTTGTAGGAATTTTTAAAGAGAATAGATGCTTAGTAGCTGTTCCTTTCTTTTTAGAGAGGGGCTATTTTTTTGTCCTATTGGTAATATAAATGATTGCTAGTGGCAAAGGTAAAACTATAAATGTTAGCAAGTCTCCTCGTAAATATTGAAATCATTGCCTCTAGTGCTTCTTTGATTTAAATGAGCGTCACTGATTGTAGGACTAGTTGAGATGAACGTCACTGATAACGAGCTGATTTCTAAATGAAAGCAAGAGAAAATGGAGATTATCGAAATGTTGGGTTGTTAAAAGTGTGTAGAAGTGTTGATATGTATGGAGTGGTAGCATGAAAATAAAATGTTCTTACTCTTTTAACATACTTACCTATCTGAAAAGTCTCTTATATCTCTAAATGGTTTTTAAATCCTTGAGTATTTTTTATTGAATTTACTTTTTAATTCATTTACTCCAATACCAGACAGATGGAAAACGTAATTTATTTCAATGGGGTAAGTTAACAATGAGAAGAAGGTTCTTAGTAGAAAATAATAGGATATAGCGATATAGTAAAAAGGTTATACTTGTCACATAAAGTGAAACTTCAATCAGTGGGGGTTTTCTTCATGCCACTGATTGTTAGTTGAACCAATCGGGTTCTTACTGGCGCTTATCCCCCACTTACTTCTCGATCATCTGAATTTTTGAAGTGAGGGTCTTAGCGCCAGTTAGAACGGGAAAAGGAGGATTACGAATGACGAACAACGATATATTAATTCGATTGCGATATGCGCTTGATATACGAAATACAGAGATGGTAGAGATTTTTAAGCTTGGCGGTGTTGAGGTTACGCAAGAACAAGTACTCAATATTCTTACGAAATACGATGAAGAAGCCGATATCCCGGAGGAAGCGGCTTGTAGTAATAGTATGGTTGAGTCATTTTTAAATGGCTTGATTATGTTTAAAAGAGGGAAACAGGAGCCAAAACCAGGACAACCTGAAACCCCGGCCCTGACACATGAGCATGTGAATAACCTTCTATTAAAGAAAGTGAAAATCGCCCTATCCTTAACGAGTGACGATATGATGGATACGTTCGAGGCAGCAGGAGTGAAGATTGCCAAAGGTGAGCTGAGCGCCATCTTGCGAAAGGAAGGCCATAGTAATTATAGGCAGTGCGGTGACAAATTCGCTCGTAACTTCTTGAAGGGATTAGCGGTGAAGTATAGGGGATGAAAGTCATTAAATTAGGCACATATTTTACATTACATATTAAATATTGAAACGAAGGGACAGTTCATAAGGGTGCAGGTTTTACTTCCTTACCCTAACCACTGTCCCTTTATTTACTTCCAGTAAATCCTTGACTTGAATACGAACGAGCGAATTTTCAGACCCTCCACCTGTATAAATGTAATCCATATCAGTCACTTTAGGATCGATGAGGAATACAGCATCATACCCAAATGATGGGACGCCACCAGGTGGGAAGCCTGTACGTTCAAGAACCTCTGAGTCGGTTGCTAGACGTGGTGCCTCTATTTCCAAAGCCTTTCCCACTCGCTTCGTACTAGCTCGATCTTCTCCTTTTACAATCGCAACAATGAATCGGTTGTCATGATCCATCATACAGATGTTTTTGACAAAGACAGTCTCATGTTCATTCACAGCCTCGGCTGCTTCTTTGACGGAATGGCAGGATTGTTCGAATAAAAGGTGGTTAGCCTCAATACCCGTAGTTTTCAAATAATCGTTTATTTTACTTTCATAGGAATTCATCCTTTTCACCTTTTTCATGTATCAAAATAGTGGAGTTCAATATATGTAGTTATGATATATCATAAAGGGATTTTTTGTAAAATGCAGAATGTTAGTTATGTAATGTAGATAAAAGAGGAGAGATCTATTTTGAGAACAATAGCTTTGTGGTTGTGCATAATTGGAGGATTATTATGGGGGCTAAAACCTTTATATGATGTGTTAGTTTTAGACAGAAGAATCAACACAGGGTATTTAGCTTCTGATGTTACGGATTATATCAAGTTTCTCTTTCCGCTTTTTTGTCTAGGAGGTGTATTTGTTCTTTTCTCTTTGTATAAAAAGAAGGTTAGAGCGTCCATCAGCATCCTTGCAGTGGCGGTACTTTTTCATGGCTTATTTCATTTTTCTGAAATGTATTTTCCGAATTCAGACATTCCCTTTGGATTATTATTTATGTTCTCTGGATTGGTCCTATTATTGATAGGTGCAGCATTTCTTGTTGTTCAACTACGAAGAGAGAAGGATATTCCTCGCCTACTGTTTCGATTAGCGGTAGTTTTATTTTCCATTACCTTTTTGTTTTGTTTGTTGCCTTTTGTTTCGGGTGTTTTTACAGCTGAACTACTAACCGGTTTAATGGTCGGCTTCATGTTGGGTATTGGAATTACTTGGTCAGCCATAGGTATAGCCCTTCTTATAATCGTTAAGAGTGACCCTTCTAATTTAACAACTAGCATTTAACCCAGAATTAAATCATCAAAGTGAAGCTATAAGGCTTCTAAAAGAATCCATAACTGGCGGGTAGTTTAAGAAACGTTAATATGATAATATGAATAACCACTAGTAGAACAGCGACGATTCTTATACTTCCACATGGAAGCACGGGATTCATCCTAGTTTACATACAAAGGCTCTACGCTTTCTCGATCACTCTCGTTATAATGACAATATGGTGGGGTACTTACAAGCTGAATGGAGAAGAAACTAGATCGAAAAAAAAGGTATGCTTATTGCTATCTACATGTAAGTTTTATCTTAAAAGTGTGCATGATAGAAAGGGAGACTGTTAACACTAGTAAATTTGAAGATTGAGTTATTGTGTAAATAGATAGTGGAGTAGATTAGAGGAGGGAGATTTGTTGACTCAAATGATAGGAAGAAATGAATTATGTCCCTGTGGAAGTACTAAAAAGTATAAAAAATGCTGCGGGAAGACTTCTAACGTGATAACGATTACTCAATTAATTGATAGTGAAATAATAGAGTTACAAAAACAAATAGTAGATTATGCTTTGTTTCATTATACTATGGAAATTGAAGATCATTTTGAGCAAATGATGGAAGTGTTACATATACACGATGATGAAGTGGAATTTTATACATTTCTACACGTCGTTTGGTTCAGTTTATTTTACGAGCTTAATGAAGGAACAACGGTCATAAAGCAATTTATCGAGAGTGAAAAAGGTAGAATAAAGCGACCAAAGCTACGTCAAATTCTTGAAGGTTGGACAAGTCCAGTCATCTTGACAGGTGCTGTGAAAAAAATCGAACGTAATGTTGGAATAGTATCTGATTCATTTACCTCGAAAGAGTATGAGGTGAATTTTCTAGAGTATAACCCTAGCTTAAACACTTTTATTCTAGGAATGGCTTTGCCGGTTGATCATCAATATGTTTTCTTCCCAATGCCTTTAGAGTTGAAGGATGTCGATATAGAAGGTATTTATCATTACTTGTCAGAATCATATGATCACTCAGGTTATGAGATAAAACAAGAATATATCATCCATCATTTTCTGGATATTGTTACTACTCTTCCAACAATCGGTCTAGGGATAGATGTTGAAGAATTAAACTGGAAGGAACCTGCCCATTTTCAGGTAGCGGAATTGTTTAAGTATAAAATGGAAGAAACAGGAGAGTCATTGGAAAATATTGAGATCGGAATAACCACTTGGTTTGCCTATTGTCAGAAGAAAGATAAACGTGTAAAAAATCCTGCTATTTATGCAGCTGCTCTGCATTATATGATATCTACTAATTTTCCTACCGTACAAAGCTATACACAAAAAGATCTTGCCAGCATGTATGATGTAAACCCATCGAGTATATCTTCGGTATATGGAGATTTACTTCATTTTATTCACCACTTTTATGGTGATGAAAAGTATGATCATGATGATGGTTACTACGACAGCTGGAACGAGGAGGATGATATGGATATTGTTCTTCCCAAAGCGGCGTCTTCGTCCAATCTTTTTACAGAAAAAGTGCTAAAAGATGCCATGAAATCAATAGAAGGGAAGGATTTTGACAGTATTGAGGATATAACAGAGTATTTAAATCATACGTTGCAACAACCATCATTTGAATTTGAACAAAACGAGAAATCTGACGAGGACCTTGCTCAAGGCTTAATCTATGAAGCGTTTGAATCAACCGGTGCAACACGATATCGACTGGCTAAACAAGCCCTAGAGCTGTATCCATATTTACCTGATGCTTACATCATTTTAGCCGAGAAGGAAAAAACGGTACAGAAGAAACTCGAGCTTTATGAAAAGGCCATGCAGATTGGTTACGACCGTTTAGGTGGAGAGAAATATGTTCAAAAGCAGAAAGGTCACTTCTGGGGATTGATTGAAACTCGGCCCTATATGCGAGCGAAGCTACATGTTGCTAACACTTTAGTACAGTTAAAGCGGACAGGTGAGGCCATTTCTCATTATGAAGAACTGCTACAATTAAATGAAATGGATAACCAAGGAGTACGATATCTATTATTTCCAGCCTATATAGAGGCTGAGGAATATGATAAGGCCAACCAGCTGCTTCAACAATTCGGGGAACATTCAACTCATTCTACTTATAACCAACTCTTACTAGAATTAATCCTAAAAGGAAAAACGAAAAAGGCCGAAAAACTCCTTAAAGAGGCTAAGAAAGCTAATCCTTATGTCAGTAACTATCTATCCGGAAAAAGAAAGCTTCCAAAGAGGGAACCTGATTATTATTCGTTTGGTGACGAGAATGAAGCCATTATTTATGTGAGTGGACATCTTCATTTATGGAACCGTTACAGTAGGAAAGAGTTTTGGAATTAGGAAACGACGTCTTTTCCTTCAAATGAGCATAGATAGTTAAAGGAATTAGGACGATGAGTTTCTAGGTGTCATCTATTTACCACTTCCTGAGAAATCTCATCCAGCGTACAGCCATGATAGTCGTCGCAATTTCATCCTTTTCGAGGGAAAAGAAAAATCACTTACTCTTTCGTTAAATACCCTAGGCGTGTAAAAGGGAAAGTGCTAAAATGGTCGGCTTCATGATGGGGATTGGTTTTACTTGGTCGGTCATTGGTGGTGTCCTTCATAACATAGTAAAACAAGAATCCCTACTTTCCAAAAAAAAATAGTTACATAACCATTTGCTAATAATGCCAGGATGTGTTAAGATAAAGACTAACTAATTTGTTCGGTCGGTTTAAGAGATAAGAGTATTTGTACTTGCTTCTTTATTATCTATTTGAGCAATGATGTAATAAGTAGTGGGAGATACCCACACAGGAGGATATATACATGCAACAAGGTACAGTAAAATGGTTTAACGCAGAAAAAGGTTTTGGATTTATCGAAGTTGAAGGCGGAGCAGATGTATTCGTACATTTCTCAGCTATCCAAGGTGACGGATTCAAATCTTTAGATGAAGGCCAAAAAGTTACATTTGAAACAGAGCAAGGTCAACGTGGACCTCAAGCTGTTAACGTAAACAAGGCATAATGACGAAAGGACTCTAGGAATAGAGTCCTTTTTTTATGTAAAAACTTAAGTATATATTCATTATGAAGTCGTAGAGAATCCTAAAAAAAGAGGTTGCGGACTATGAGTACAAGTCAATTTCACGAATTTTCACTAAGTGAGGAAATAAGAAAAGCCCTAGATATTTTAAAGTATAAGACCCCAACAGAGGTTCAGCGTGAGGTTATACCGAAAGCATTGGAAAATCAAGATCTTGTTGTAAAGTCTCAGACAGGGAGTGGAAAAACCGCTGCATTTGGTATACCGATTTGTGAATTAATCAGCTGGGAAGAGAAGTATCCTCAAGCATTGATTCTGACTCCTACTCGAGAGCTTGCGGTTCAGGTGAGAGAGGATATTACGAATATCGGGCGGTTCAAGAGAATCAAGGCCGTGGCTGTTTATGGAAAAGAACCTTTTTCCAAGCAAAGAGATGAATTAAAGCAAAAAACACATGTGGTTGTCGGGACGCCAGGCCGAATGGTGGATCATATTGACCGAGGTACATTGGATCTAAGCCAAATCAAGTATCTGATCATTGATGAAGCAGATGAAATGCTAAACATGGGCTTCATTGAACAAGTGGAGGAAATCATTCATCAACTTCCTACGGACAGAGTCACGATGGTATTTTCAGCTACACTGCCAACTGATGTGGAGAAGCTATGCCATAAGTATATGGATACCCCTATTCAGATTGAAATTGCTTCGAGCGGGATTACAACTAATACCATTGACCATCAATTAATAAAGGTGGAAGAAGAAAACAAGCTCTCCTTGCTGAAAGATATAACAATTCTTGAGAACCCTGATAGCTGCATAATTTTTTGCAATACAAAAGAGCATGTCGATTACGTCTATACGGATTTAGAGGGAGCTGGCTATTCCTGTGAAAGGCTTCATGGAGGACTCGAACAAGAAGATCGCTTTGCTGTCATGAATGGTTTTAAGCTGGGGAACTTCCGTTATCTCATTGCAACAGATGTTGCAGCAAGAGGAATTGATATTGATAATGTGACACTTGTGATCAACTACGATGTCCCAATGGAAAAAGAAGCCTATGTTCACCGTACAGGTAGAACGGGTCGTGCAGGGAACAAAGGAAAAGCCATTACGTTTAGTGCTAACGATGATAAGTATGTGAAGTCGATTGAACGATATATTGGTTTTGAAATCCCAACTAGGGAAGTGCCTTCTAAACAAGATGTTGCTTTAGCAAAACCAGCTTTTGAAGAAAAAATTGGTGGTCGCCGCGTCGTCAAAAATAACAAAACGGCACGAATTAACAAAGATATTATGAAGCTTTATATTAGTGGTGGAAAGAAAAAGAAGATAAGAGCAGTCGATATTGTCGGAACGATTTCGAATCTGCCTGGAGTGACTGCCGATGATATTGGTATTATTACTATTCAAGATCAGTTTTCGTATGTGGATATCTTAAATGGCAAAGGTTCAGTTGTTCTGCAGGCGATGGAACATACGACCATTAAAGGAAAGAAGCTGAAGGTAAGTGTGGCGAATAAGTGATGCAAGGGGACGGTTCTTTTGCTTCCAAAAGGAAGCATGAGAACCGTCCCCTTGCTCTTTTAAAAATCGTAATTATCAATATTATCCTTCGTAAAGATGACGCGCTCTGGTAGAAGAATGATTCCACTATCCTCTGCTGTATACTCATAGCCTTGAATCGTATTGGGCTCGATTTTTACTTTTCCAATATTCGGTACTTCGAACTCGTCGCCGACTTTCAAGTCTTTTCCTTCTGCTGTCATTAGGTAGGCAACATAGGCGGCAAGAGCTCCTTGTTGTTTTACATCCCACAGTCCGAATTGTTTTACGGTGTCTCGCTTTACGTAGTCACGCATAACGTTTGGAGTTGAGAATCCTGTAATGACAACATCTCCTGCTTTGCCTTGGTTTTCAGCAGCTTGTGCCATAGCAGGTAGGGCTGTTGCATCTGGACAAATAATCGCGTTAATGTCAGGGTAAGTATTTAAGATGCTTTCTCCTACTGATAAGGATTTTTGAGCATCATTTTCGCCGTATTGTGTTGTGACAATTTCCCAACCTGGATAGTCGGCCGCGATCATTTCTTTAGCTTTTGTTACCCATTGGTTTTGGTCAGTAACAGTTGGGCTGGAATAGAAGAAGGCAACCTTTCCTTTATCACCGATTTGATCAGCTGTCATCTTAATTAAAAGCTCAGCTAGCTGTTCAGGTGTTCCTTGGTTGATGTAGAAAGAGCGATCCTCTGGGTTCACATCGGAATCCCATGTGAGGATTTTGACGCCTTTGTCTTTTGCACGCTTTAATGCTTGGCTCAAGCCATCAACAGATACTGAGGATACCATTAACGCATCATAGCCTTGATTGACGAAATTATTAATGAATTGCACTTGACCGGCTACGGTTGCTTCCGTTGGACCGTCGTATTTCAGCTGAACGCCTAGCGAGTCGGCCATTTCTTTGGCCCCTTGACCACCAGATGTAAAGAATCCAACTCCTGTTAGCTTCGGGATAAACGCTAGCTTCACATCTTCCTTGCTTTTCTGTCCGCCGTTACATGCGGCTAAGGCTATCACTAACACGATGGATAACATAAACACACCGAACACTCTTATACGTTTCATCTTCTAGTGCCCCCTTATTTTCTGATTACCAATTTACTCGTTTTCAAAACATGCTTACCGACAAAGTGATGAAAAGAATGCCAATTTGAATCTCGTAAGAAAACGGACAGGATAAGGATGGAGCCAATCACCACGCTAATGTGCTGGCTTGAGAGTCCAGCCATTTGCAGACCGTATTGCATAATGCCGATAAAGATGCTGGCAATGGCCGTCCCGAGTACACTTCCTTTCCCACCAAAGATTGATGTACCACCTAGAACAACCGCTGTAATCACAGGTAATACAGCTTCTGCTCCTAAATCCGATCGTGCCGAACTAAAATACGATGTAAGGATGATACCTCCAATACCACCTCCAAGGCTTGATAACATGTAGGTACTCATGACCGTCCATTTTGTATGAACGCCACTATACCTAGCGGCTTTTATATTAATCCCCACTAAAAACACGTTACGTCCATACCGTGTAAAGTGGAGTAAACCACCGAAAAGGATGATACAAGAAAGTAGGATGAGAATCGGGTTTGGAATACCTAGCATCTGACCATTGGCAATTTCGACGAATGGGTTTGGAAAGCCACTAATTCCTTCATAGCCTGATGCGCTCGATCCACCAGAAATAACAAGCGCAGTCCCGGAAAAGAGAAACATTCCGCCAAGTGTCACAACAAGTGGTTGGACATTTGTGTAGGCGACTAGAATGCCATTTATACTACCGGCTAAAACTGCAACAATAATCGCAAGTAACAAAGCTATCCAAACAACCATGCCATTCATCCATAACACGCCTAATACAATTGAGGTTAATCCCATAATGGAACCGACCGATACGTCAATACCTCCAGTAATGATCACAAACGTCATCGGAATCGAAGCTAGTGCGATATAGGCAAAATCATTCATACTATATAGGAGATTGCTAACATTTAAGAATCCAGGTGAGATAATGCCAAATAAGAGACATTCTAACAGGATGAATAGACATAGGACAGATTCCCATCTAATGAATGGCTTTATTTTGTTCATCAGGCTGGGCACCTCCCTTTAAGACAGTGGTGGATTCAAGCAAGTCTGTTTGACGCTTTTTAAAACTATAATTCTTTAGAAATCCTTGGAACTTTGAATCTCCGACAACGATTAGGAGTAGTAGTAGCCCAGAAATCGCATTGTTCCAATAGGCTGGAATTTTTAAATAAATTAATGAATTGTTAATGATGGTAAAGAATAGAGCTCCTAGACCTGCACCGATGACACTACCCATTCCGCCGGTTAAGCTCACTCCACCAAGAACAGCTGCTGCGATGACTTGTAATTCAAGTCCAGTACCGGTTTGATTCGGGACAAAGCCAATATTCATGACGAATAATAAGCCAGCAATGGCGGCGGAGATACTAGTTAGGATAAAGGCAAGAACAGTCACTTTTTGTACGGGAATTCCTACTAATCTAGCACCATCGACATTGTCACCTACTGCATAAAAGTAACGACCAAACCTTGTTCGTGTGAGCCATATGTGGGCGAGTACAAGGAGGATGAGAACAATCCAGACCGGAAAATTCAGCCCTAGAAACTTTATGCCTGACAGCTTCTTATAAAAGTTCGGAATATCTTCGATCCACATTCCCTTTGTGTAAATTAACATCGTTCCTCGTATAATGCCGAGCATCCCGAGTGTCATAATAATAGAAGGAATTTGTAAATACGATACCCCGACTCCATTTAGTAAACCAACGAATGCTCCGACAACAATGACAATCACGACAACGAGCCAAACATTGACACCTGAGGTTAACAGGACTCCGCACACAGCCGCTGATAATCCCATAACAGAACCGACCGACACATCAATATTCGAGGTGAATAAGACAAACGACTGTCCAATTGCCATGACGAGTAAAATGACACTCGCTTTGATTAATAGTGTGAGGGAAGACCCTGTAAGAAACTCGTGGTTGAATGAGCCGACGAATAACATGTAGGCAATCATTAAGACGAGAATGGACAACTCTCTTGCTTTCAAAAGGCGGATCATGGAAGTCATTATGTGATCACCTCTTTATTTACGCCAAATGCGATGCGCGTGATGGTGTCGGATTGGATATCATGTTTCTCTAAGGTTTGAACGATTTTTCCTTCATGCATGACAATCACCCGGTCACTTAATGTTTCGATTTCTTCCATATCAGATGAGATTAATAGCACAGCTAAGCCTTGTTCTTTTAATTCTTGAATGATGCGGTAAATATCTTTTCTGGCACTTGCGTCAATGCCTCTAGTTGGTTCGTCTAGGATGATGACTTTTGGAGTTGCCGCTAAATATTTGGAGAGAACGACCTTTTGCTGGTTACCACCAGACAGATCTTTCAGTTCTTGATGAATGTTAGTTGATTTTATTTGTAGGTCTGTTACAAAGTTGGAGGCTAGAATTTTTTCATGATGAAAGGGTAGAAAGAATTTGCTAAGCCGATGAAGAATAGTGGAGGATATGTTGTTTTGAATAGAAGTAAGTGAGAAAATACCATTTTTATGGCGGTCCTCAGGGACATAAACGAGCCCTTCATTTATACGCTGCCGAATTGACAGCTTTTGGATATTCACTCCCTTTAAGAAAAGTTCCCCTTCGTCTGTTGTCGTAAGACCAAAGATCGCTTCCGCTAGCTCGGTCCGACCTGCTCCAACGACCCCAGCGATTCCTAAAATTTCTTTTGAATGAAGGGTGAAGGAAATGTCCTTGAACCGCTTACCAGACAGATCTGTGACCTGTAAGACAGCGGGTCCGGTCTGGGTGTTTACAGGCGTTTCTTGCGGTGCTTGCTTCTGATGTTGAACGGAATTTTCAGGCATAAGCCCTGCAAGTAATCGATCATACGTAAATTCGGATACATTCCCTTGGGCAGAAATAATCCCGTCACGTAAGATAGACACGTAATCGGCTAGCTCAAAAATCTCAGGAAAACGGTGAGTAATGTAGAACACACCAAGTCCTTCCTTTGTGAGCCGTTTAATCGTTTGAAACAGCGATTCGATTTCACCAAATGTAAGAGCGGAGGTGGGTTCATCAAGAATGAGAATCTTTGCCTCCCTTGCAAGTCCTCTAATGATTTCAATAAGCTGCTGCTCGGCAATTGAAAGGGTAAAGGCACTTTGCTGAAGATTGAGGTTCCACCCAAGTTTTAATAGGATGCTATCAACTTTTTCCTTCAAGCTTGCTTTCGAACCCGGAAGACCAATTGTTATATTTTCTTCAACCGTCATGTTTGGAAAGATGAGCGGTTCTTGGGGAACTAAATACACCCCTGCAAGGTGAGCTTCATGTGTCGATGAGAATTGTACGTGTTCTCCATTTATGCTCATCGATCCATCGTCCGCTTTATATAACCCAGTGATGATCTTCATTAATGTTGATTTACCCGCACCATTTCCTCCAACGACTGCATGCACCTCGCCATGATGAAGGGACAAGGAAACATCCTTTAGTACGGTATTTCCTGCAAATTGCTTCACCATTTGTTCAAGTTGTAAAAGGGGAGTCGACCTTTTATTCACATTTTTCACCACCAATAGTAAATTCCTATAAAAACGCTTACATTTTGAACAAAAAATTTTTTCCCCTGAAAATGTTCAAACAGGAAAAAATGCTTGTTAATTATTTACACAGTTGATGTATCAATTATTCCGGGTATTTATTAAATTTTCAAAATATTTTAAAAGTGGTTCTTTTATGGAAATGGAGTGGATATATTTTTGGTAAAGTCCGAACAAAAAATGACGTAGTGAACATTTGTTGAGGAGTGTAAATCAGATGACGAATGATATCTATACAGAAAACATGCTGATTAAAGTAGCATGGTACTACTATAAAGAAAATTTAACTCAAAACGAGATTGCTGATTTGCTTGAATTATCAAGAACAAAGGTTGTAAGGCTGTTGGAACGAGCCAGAATCGAAGGGATTGTTCAGTTTCAAATAAAAGGACAATCAACAAATTGCCTTTCGATTGAAAAGGAATTTAAGGATGCTTTTTCACTACCCAATGCCTTTATCATTCCTACTCCTTTAAATAAACGTGATGTAAGTGACAGCTTATCAAGAGCAGCTGCCCAATATTTACACCATAAGCTTCAACCAAATGATCTTGTTGGATTAGGGTGGGGAAGGGCGGTATCGAGAACGATTGATTATTTAACGCTCGAGCCGAACAGTCAAATATCGGTTGTCACCCTAACGGGAGGAGTAAACTACTACCTTCATAACCGGCGTTCACAGGATGGAGGTATGGAAAGGTTCCATGATATTCATGTGATTCCAGCACCGTTTCTCGCTTCCACAGAGGAAATGGCCGAAAGCTTTTTATCTGAACCTTCTATTAAAGAAATATTAGAACTGGGAGGTTTAGCTAAGTACATTGTCGTGGGAATAGGCGGTATTTCTCCTGATGCGACAATTATTCAGGAGGAAAAAATGACCTTGAATGAGCTCACCTATATTAAACAGCAAAATGCTGTTGGGGATATATTAGGTCAATTTTTTGACCGAAATGGTGACATTCTTCCTTTACCACATCATAAACGACTCATCGGCATGAACTTATATTGCCTAAAATCTCAAAACAATGTGATTGCCGTTGCAGGAGGTGAACGAAAGATCGATGCGATATATGGTGCGTTGAAGGGTGGCTACATTCACACGATGATTACGGATGAAACAACCGCTGTTTCGTTAATGAATATGGAGGTGAAATCGTAGGATGGACTACATTTTAGCATTTGACGCAGGGACTGGAAGTATAAGAGCCGTGCTGTTTGATCGAGCTGGAAATCAAATTGCTGTCTCTCAATATGAATGGTCTCATTTAGCAGACGAAAAGTACCCAGGTTCCATGGATTTTGATTACGTCTCAAACTGGCAGTTGGTGATAGAGTGCATTCAAAATGTGCTAGAGTCTTCAGGCGTGAATCCGAAGGATATTAAAGGAATTAGTGCCACAAGTATGCGAGAAGGCTTTGTTTTATATGATGAACAAGGACAGGAAATTTGGGCGTGTGCGAATGTAGATGCTCGTGCTTCAGTGGAAGTGAAGTACTTAAAAGAACTTGATGAAAAACTAGAATCTAGCATTTACTCTGTTTCTGGTCAGACGTTTGCATTAGGAGCTCTACCAAGACTATTATGGCTCAAATCTCATAAACCAAAAATCTATGAACAAGCACATACCATTACGATGATTAACGATTGGATTCTATATAAGCTATGTGGAGAACTTCAGGTAGACCCATCGAACGGGTGTACAACTGGAATTTTTGATTTAGCCAAGCGAGCATGGACAGAAGAAATTGCCTCTTCTTGTGGTGTGAAAACGAGCCTGTTTCCGAAAGTCCATGAAGCAGGAACGGTGATTGGTGCGGTTACAAATGAAATCGCTTCCATCACGGGCTTGCAGGAAGGTACGCCTGTTGTATCTGGGGGCGGAGATGCGCAAATGGCTTCTGTTGGTGTGGGGGCTGTGAAAGAAAAGCAAACGGTTGTTTCTGGTGGGTCGTTTTGGCAGCAAGAAGTGAATGTAACCGCGCCACTTGTGGATCAGCATGGTCGAATCAGGGTCAATTGTCACGCCGTATCTAATCTATGGCAGCTAGAGACGATCGCTTTTTTTCCAGGACTAGTGATGCGCTGGTTTCGGGATGCGTTTTGCGAGACTGAGAAGCTAGAAGCTCTTCAATCCGGTCTGAATACTTATGAAATTTTAGAAGAAAAAGCAAAAGATGTACCCGTCGGTTCCAATGGCATTATCCCGATCTTTTCAGATATTATGAACTACATGTCATGGCGACATGCTGCACCATCATTTCTCAACCTCAGTCTAGATCCTCATGTAACAGGTAAAAAAGAATTATTTAAAGCCCTTCAAGAAAACGCTGCTCTTATTACACTAGGAAATCTAAAACTCATACATGAAGAAACAGGATTTTATCCAGAAGAAGTCATTTTTGCAGGAGGGGCTTCTAAAGGAAAGCTTTGGAGTCAAACACTTGCTGATGTATTAGGGATACCCGTAAAAGTCCCGGTAGTAAAGGAGGCTGCTGCTTTAGGAACGTCTCTATATGCAGGGCTCGGAGTCGGTTTTTATGCCTCAATTGAAGAGGCTACTGAAAAAGTAGTCAAATGGGAAAGAGTCCACCAGCCGAATATGGAGAACCATGATGCCTATCTCACCATCTATGAAAATTGGCGAAAGATTTATGAAAAACAGCTTCACATAGCAGATCTTGGATGGACGACTCACATGTGGAAAGCGCCAGGACTAACGTGATTTGAAGGGAGGTGAAGGAATGAAGAAAGTTAATGAAAATGAGTTTGAATATCGGTTTGGTGACAATGGACCGAAGTATTTAACGAAAGGCCCAAATGTGGATGTAGGGGTTGTCGTGTTAAAGCCAGGTCAGGATTTTCCGAACCATTATCATACAGAGTGTGAAGAAATCTTCTACATTTTAGAAGGTGAGATTGATTTTTATATTAATCATGAGAGAGTACCAGCAAAACCGGGAGATATGATTCAATGCAGACCAGGTGACTCTCATTACTTAATTAATACGTCTGATCAAAACTTTAAGGCGGCCTTCATTAAGTCACCACACATCGGGAGAAATGACTCGGTTGTCATTGATAAGCCAGATTTGAATAAAGGAGCGAATGATTCATGAGCTGGGGATTTAAAAATCGTTTAAATAAAATTTTACCAAATGGAAGAGCGGTCATGCTTGCAATTGACCATGGATACTTTTTAGGACCAATCACTGGACTTGAAAAGCCAGGTGAAACAGTAAAGGAACTACTGCCCTATACGGATTCGTTATATTTAACGAGGGGAACACTAGCAGCATGCATACCAGAAGATGAAGAAAAGCCAATGGTACTAAGAGTCTCAGGGGGACCAACGGTATTAAATGATTTATCGAATGAAACGATCGTAACGTCTGTGAAGGAAGCGATTCGGCATAATGTAGTAGGTGTTGGGGTATCGGTGTTTGTTGGGTCTGAAAACGAAACGAAAACGATCACCAATCTCGCCCATGTTGTCACGGAAGCACATGATTATGGGATTCCAGTGCTCGGAATTACTGCCGTCGGGAAAGAATTAGAAAAAAGAGATACCAGGTTTTTAGCGTTAGCATCACGCGTAACAGCTGAAATGGGGGCTGATATCGTCAAGACGTATTACTGTGAAAACTTTGAGAAGGTGACAAGTACATGTCCTGTGCCGATTGTGATTGCAGGTGGACCTAAGTTTGATACCATTCGAGAAGCACTCGATATTACGTACAATGCGATGAATTCAGGGGCTGCTGGTGTAGATATGGGACGAAACATTTGGCAATCGTCTCATCCAAGTGCGATGATCAAAGCGATTCATGGGATTGTAAAGGACGGCTTATCCGTTCATCACGCGGTCGAATTATATGAAACGGCTACGAATGTAAAAGCGTAAAAAGTAGCAAAGTCCTAGAAGGTTGCTACCATAAAGGGAACGATAAGGAATCCGGTATTGATCCTAATGTATTCAAATTTATGGAATCTTCTAAAATGTGAACAGCCCCTTGGATCGTTTGTCTTAGCAAAGTCATTTGGCGGACAATGAACGATTCTTTCCCGTTACAGCTAGTACTAGAAATCTCAGAAATAGAAGTAAACATGTTTGAATGAATAAGAAAAAACAGCCGTTTCATTAATGAATGGCTGTTTTCTTATTTGAATATTCTACCGTTATAAAGTAGACATAAACGCTATAAATCCGCCAAAACATTCTCACGTATTTTCTTTAACGCATACCGTCTCCAAGATTTGACCGTTTCAAGACTTACTCTTTCTTCCTGCGCAATTTGCTTAGGACCTTTCATTTCAATGAACGATTTATAGACCCATCTCCTCTGTACATCTGATAAGCCATCGCAATGCTGCCACATCAATTCGAGTTCAAAAGGAATGATGGAGTGTTCATCTACCGTCAATTCTAGCATCGCCTCTGAAAGGTTCGCCTGATGAGTTTCGTGTTTTATTGCGTTTTTAAGGAGTGTAATCATTTTTCCTCGAACGGTATGAAAGGCAAACGTTTGAAAGCTTGCTCCTTTCATAGGGTTAAAGCGTACATAGGCCTCCCACAAGCCAATCAATCCTTCCTGATAAAAATCCTCCTGATTTTTATAGAGCCGTAAATGCTTGATGGCACTCCAAATGATCCAGTCTTCCTTCTCCACTACTTCCTGAAAAGAGCTATAAACAACCACACTTAAAACCCTTCCAAAAGCGCGCTTTTCTTGTATTCCGCCGGTAGGGTTATCGTAAATGGATGAAACAGTTTTTTCATATGGATATATGAATTATTTAGAAGATAAAGAATGACTGAAATTGGGAATATGCCTTATGAATATTGGTAGTTTGCGGTGCGGTGAATGTTGTGTACGGGTAGTTTTCTATTGTTTTATCCGGTCGTTTAGAGGAAAATCATCCGAAAAATAGAAGTAGTGTTATAGAAAAAGGAGTGATACTTTTGACAGATTTACAATTGATTGAGTTAGATACGAGGACACTTGAGGGGATGGGGAGTTATTGTCTCAGAAGTAAAAAGAACTCCCTTGGATACAAAAATAAACATAAGTGGCTGAACGACAAATTTGAAGAAGGTTTAAGGTATATACAATTAATAGAAAATAACAAGCAAGTAGGCTTTATTGAATACACGGATGCGGAGTATTCTTCTAGAGTCGTTCACGCTGATCATTATTTGGTCATCCATTGTCTATGGGTAAATGAAACTGGAAAAGGATACGGGACCAAACTGATTAACAAATGTCTGGAAGATGCAAAAAGACAATCGAAGCAAGGTGTTGTAGTGGTAACAAATTCTGAAACGTCCTGGACACCAAGTAAGGATATCTTCTTAAAGAATTCGTTTACATTAGTAGATACAGCACCTTACCATTTTGAGTTACTTGTATATTCATTTGAAAATAGTGCCTCACTCCCTTTCTTTCCTACGAATTGGGATGAAAGAGTCAGTAAATTCGATGACCTTACAATCCTACGCTCCTTTCAATGCCCATACGTACAAGTTGCGACGGAAAATATTCTAGAGGGTGCCGCTAAATTGGGGATTGATGTGAAAATAATTGATTTAAAAAATAGAGAAGAATTAATGAAGGTGTCTCCAACTCCTTATGGTATTTTTTCAGTTATTTTTAAAGGGAGACTGGTTTCCTTTCACCGATTGACGGTTCATTCGGTCATGAAGCGGTTAAAGGAACTTTTGTAGCCATGAGAAAACATAGAGATGTACATAAAGTGTGAAGTTTCGAGATTGGGCTAGTTAGTTAATCTATTTATAGAGCATTTCTTTGAATGAGGAATGCTTTTTATCTGTATTTAATTCTTGCTGAACAATAAAATTGTTTCTATTATAAATAAAAATTTATTGTAAAACAATAAATTGTATGGTAAATTCAAATTGACAATATTTAAGTGAGGTGCTTTTTATGAAGATAGGTTCAACACTCTTTTTAAAGTTAGCTGTTTTTCTAATTGGAACTCCAGTTCTTGCTTTGTGTATATTTGGGTTGACTTGGTTAGTGAATAATCCTGTAAGTCCAGATTATGATCATATCCTATATCCCATTTTTATAGGAATGGGTGTATCAGTGATCCCATTTTTCGTTGCCTTGTACCAGGCTTTTAAGCTTTTAAGCTATATTGACAAGAACCAAGCTTTCTCTGAATTGTCTGTTAAGGCTCTAAAGAATATCAAATTCTGTGCAATAGCAATCAGTGGTGTATATGTGTTAATTAGCCCATTTGTTTATTTCGTAGCAGAGGTAGACGATGCACCCGGCCTCATCATCATTGGAATGGTCCCGATCTTTGCTTCAATGGTGATCGCAGTCTTTGCTGCTGTTCTTCAAAGACTTTTACAAGAAGCGATTGATATAAAATCTGAAAATGATTTAACGGTCTGAGGTGAAAACAATGGCGATAATAATCAATATTGATGTGATGCTGGCTAAAAGGAAAATGAGCGTAACAGAACTTTCGGAGAGGGTTGGAATCACAATGGCTAACCTTTCTATATTGAAAAACGGAAAGGCAAAAGCAATTAGGCTTTCTACGTTAGAGGCAATTTGCAAAGCATTAGACTGCCAACCTGGAGACATTTTAGAATATAAAAATGACGATGACAATAAAGAATAATTGACGTCATTTCCCTCGAAAAAAGTGGTATGAATCCTTAAAGGATTCGCACCACTTTTTTTAGATCCTACTTAAAAAGTAAGGTGAAACTTATGAGGTAGT
The DNA here is from genome assembly GCF_042680805.1 of Bacillus salitolerans. Taxonomy (NCBI): domain Bacteria; kingdom Bacillati; phylum Bacillota; class Bacilli; order Caryophanales; family Bacillaceae; genus Bacillus; species Bacillus salitolerans. The sequence continues at coordinate 127,958 of NZ_JBHUEM010000055.1, forward strand.
TAGTTCGGAGAAATGAATAAAGAATAGTACTTGTAAGGATCTAAATGAATAAAAAACATCGGAAAGATCATTCACATGGAGCAGGAGCGATTATCCCGTTCCAACTGGAGCTAAGCCTCCCACTTCAAAAACCTTAGTTGAATCGAGTAGTTTAAGTCGGAGTGAAAAGTCGAATAACAGAATTTAATCGATATTTCGAAGTGGTTTACGGAGTGAAAAGTCGAATAACAGGATTTAATCGACATTTTGAAGTGGTTAACGGAGTGAAAAGTCGAATAACAGGATTTAATCGATATTTTGAAGTGGTTTGCGGAGTGAAAAGTCGAATAACAGAATTTAATCGACATTTTGAAGTGATTTACGGAGTGAAAAGTCGAATATCAGGATTTAATCGATATTTTGAAGTGATTAACGGAGTGAAAAGTCGAATAACAGGATTTAATCGACATTTTGAAGTGGTTAACGGAGTGAAAAGTCGAATAACAGAATTTAATCGACATTTTGAAGTGATTTACGGAGTGAAAAGTCGAATATCAGGATTTAATCGATATTTTGAAGTGATTGCTACATACGTTGCCAAACTTGGTTCGATAATAAAGTCTTAACAAAGGGGTTAACTTTACCCAAAATTAAAAAGCTTGTAGAGAAAATATACCCTTTCTCCACAAGCTGCATCCCCTAATTGTGGGGATCTTTTTCTTTACCAACTATAAACACCTTCGCATGTATTAGCCTGTGGTTCATAATAACAATGCTGTTTATATTGTCCTGTTATAGGTTGGCCGTACCAAGTAGGCGGACATGCTGCATACGGATTAAAATACCAAAGAGCAAATTTGGAAGGATGTTCCCTCCAAAAATCTAGCGTTTGTCTAGCTAATCTTTTTTCTACATCCCTCGCTCTGTTATAAAAAACATTCCCTTTTTGCACGGCTTCAAACGAATAATTTCCTCCTTGTACTTGATAAATTACTTGCCGGATTGTCCGTAAACCTTCAAAATCTCCACAGTTTGCTTTTCGTCGATTTACAATTACATTGCCAACCATTAGCATTCCTAATTTTCCTTCACCTTCGGCTTCTGCCCTCATCATCCTTGCCATTAAATCTACGTCAGCATCAGTATATTGTACTCTTGGCATTTTCATCACCTCTTATAGAATTGTATGAAAAAAGCCTACAAACAATGCTTTTTCAATTAAACAATAAAATCGTAAATAGAACTAATAACGTAAAACCTTACCTATGGCTGTGGTCTTTCCTTTATGAATTGAATTTGTAATAAGCGCGGACGAGTACTCCCTTAGCGAGACAGGGATTCAATTATGCCTGAATAATACAGAAATTAAAAAGGATTTTCTTTTACCATATTCGAACTATATGGGTAAGACAATTACATGGAGGTCGAATATGAATTCTATTGAACAGAAGATCGACGCGATTTTTTCACGCTGGCAGCAGGGAACTTGTCCTGGAGGACAGGTTATGGTTAGAAAAGCTGGAAGGCTTCTTTATCAAAAGAACTTTGGTTATGCAAACATTGAGCATGCCGTACCAGTAAAGAACGAGACGGTTTTCCACGTGGCATCCGTTTCAAAACAAGTGACGGTTATGTGTGTCCTTTTGCTACAGGAGGACGGGAAGCTGCATATCGATGATGATGTGAGAGCGTATATTCAAGACTACATACACTTTGATGAACCTGTTAGTATTCGTCAAATGATGAACAACGTAAGTGGTATTAGGGATCAATGGGAGCTTTTAGGCTTAAGTGGCGTAAGAATTGATGATACGATCACCCAAAGAGACGCGCTATCGATCATTCGAAAGCAAAGACAGCTTAATTTCGAGCCTCAGTCTCAATTTCTTTACAGTAACTCGAACTTTACGTTACTAGCGGAGATCGTGGAAAGGTTATCAGGCAAAACATTAAATGAATTTGCGAGTGAGCGAATATTTAATCCTTTAGGGATGGAGCGTTCATTTTTTAAGGACCACTACTGGAAGCTGATACCGGATAAAGCCAGCTCCTATTATGATAATGGAACAGGTCAATATGTATATAATGTCCTGAACTATGGAACATATGGTGCCACTTCTCTTCATACAACGGCAACTGACTTTTTAAAGTGGATGGATAACTTCAAGAATCCGACCATTTGTACGGAAGAAACTGTGAAGATTATGGGGGAGAGCCCTGCACTATCGGACAATACGAAAAGCAGCTATGCGGGTGGCCTTTTTGCCGGAGACCATAAAGGACATGCGTATCTAGAGCATGGTGGGGCAGATGCAGCATATAGAAGTGCAGTTGTTCGATTCATAGATGATGATATAGACATTGTGATTTTATCAAATACGCAAATTATTCCCCTAAAGGGTGCAGCATTTGCTGTTGCTGATATTGTGTTGGGACATGAGGAACGTAGCACAAAAGTAGAACAACCGAAGGAATATAGGGAAGAGTTTAATCATGAAGGTGTCGAAGGGTACTACTTTTGTACATCAGCCATCTTCTTGGCTTTTGACATCCGTATAAAAGACGGGTTGCCACATCTGAAAACAAGTTACGGCTATGAGCCATTGACTCATGTATCTGGTAATCACTTTAGAATTGAGTACCTAAACCTAGACTTATATTTGGGTGTAAATAGTGTCCTTAAGTCAGCAGATACATTCATTCCGCTTAAAAAAGTAAAGCCGTTTGCCCCAGCTGAACGTTCTAATTATATGGGTACATATGAAAGCAGTGAGCTAGACACATGTTATGATGTGATTGAAAAAGATGGAGCCTTATACATGTCTCATTCTAGACATGGTGAGCAGGTGCTTTATCAGATCGATGATAACAAATGTGTGACCAATGCTCCGTTTACGTTTGTCGTAGAATTTATTAGACAGGGAGATCATATTACTGGTTTTACATTTACAGGGAATAGAGTGAGGAATGTGATGCTGGAGAAGGTTATGAATAAGTGATGACATTCATCTAATGCCTTTTACTTAATAAAGGTGTCCTTCCCGGTTTAATAGGGGGGGCTATTTTTTATCCCGTTCCAACTGGCGCTAAGATCCCACTTCAAAACGTTAGATGAATCGAGAAGTTTAAGTGGGGGATAAGCGCCAGTAAGAACCCTGAAAAGGAACACAGACTAAAGTCGCCACCTCTTGTGGCAACGTCTGTGTGACCCACAGTGTGGGCCTCATCTAACAATCAGTGGGGGATGAGGAAAACCCCTACTGATTGAAGTTTCACTTTATGTATTTTGACCAAACCAAGTGATTCCTATCTAATGAATTCCGAACATGTTTACGATATAGTTTTTCATTTTCAAGAAGCTAAAGTATGAAGGTAACACTACAATAAAACATGAATTGACAAAACAAATGACTTCCATTATTATTTATTTATCAGTCAATAAATAAAAACTAATTCATTATGCGTAAGGATGAGTATTTTGGCAGCGAAAGAAGATAAAAAAGAACGTATCATCGAGAATGCAGTAGCTGTATTTGCTGAAAATGGGTACTATAAAGCAACAACTGGAATGGTAGCGAAAGCGGCGGGTGTCACTCAGCCGTATGTGTTCCATTTTTTTGAAAATAAAGAGGCGCTTTTTAAGGCTGTGATTGATCGGGCATTTGGGAGAATACATGACACTTTTGTAGAAGCTCAAGCACCTGCTGAGCAATTGATAGGTGCTATGGGCCGAGCATTCGAACAATTGATTCAAACACACCGAGAAGAAGTGCTCATGGTCATGCAAGCACATACAATATCAGAGCCAGGGATTCGTGAACATGTCCAGAGCATTCATCGCATCATGTTTGAATCATTGACATTGAAATTTGAGAAAGCGGGAATTCCGAATGCAAAAGGTACAGCAGCTCAATTTATTGGAACAGGCCTATTAATAACACTTGCTGAGGTATTGAATTTGCCAGAAATGATCCCTGGTGGAGATGGTTGTTAAAAAAGAGAAAAGTAAATGTTCTCTTTTTTTACACAGTTATTTATTGATTAATAAATAAATAAATAAAATAGAAAGAAGGGAAAAATCATGGAGAATAGTCAAAAGCAGCGCATTCAATTATTTGAAGGAGAAAGGTCACTGGTTATGGTAGGGCTCATTGGGTTTATCCTATCATTAAGTATTGCAATCTTTATCTTTTTTCAAGGTGCAGTTATTTTACCTGAAGGCAATATGAAGGATGCCTTTTCTTTTAATGCAGCAATCGGCATTTTCATCCTATCGATAGCGGCGGTTCTGCCCTTTGCGGGTTTTACGGAGAGAAAGCGAAAGATTATTCGGTGGTCTTTTATTGTCTCAAGTATATATGGTTATGCCATTGAAACCATACAGAACTTTAGAGGTCTGGATCCTCGATTTTCTCGGATGGGTACTGTTGTGGATGCGATAGGTGGAATGGTATTTGGAGTTATGTCTTTAGTACTTGTTATGTTGGCAATCTGGCTGACAATTCGCTTTTTACGGATGAAGCCTCCTTATGAACGTCCATTGCTTCTACTAGGAATTCGGTATGCATTTGTATCTGTCGTCGTGGCCAATATGGCTGGAATCTGGATGATTTTACTTCAAGATCGCTTTACAGGGGAAGCAGGTAACCTTATTGTCCTACATGGAATTGGCTTTCATGCACTTCAGACGTTGATTATCCCGGCGTGGTTAATAGAAAAAACAAATGTGAAAAACAGCATTAAGAAAGGACTTGTCCATATAGGCAGTATCGCTTGGATGTTGATGATTATATTGATAGGGATCCAAACTGGATTTGGCCGATCTGTATTTGAGTTCACGGCATTCCCAGTTTTAGGAGGGCTGTTTTTACTAGTCTGGTTTGGGACAGTTATCCTTACAGTTTCTTTATTCCTCAAAAATAGAAGAGCTCAATCACTGCAACGGGATTCACTATCTTTGTAGGCGTGAAAAGAGTGGGGGCGTTACGTGAAAAATAGAGAGAGTTCAATAGACTTTGAAAGAAAAGGTTAATTTTCAAAGTCTATTGTATTGCTAGTGAAAAAGTACTATGATAGTTTTATAGGTATTAATGACTACTAATTACATATCAAAGGGCAAACTTCTTGAAAAAGTGGGACGCAAAACTATAGGGGCTTACGCTACCAAGCATGCCAGCCAGTTGCAAACAATTTTATCGATAGACGCCTTTTTGATGTGGCGTTTTTTTTTAATTTTCTAGATAGAGGTGACGTCAATGGGAAGTACAGAAGAGTTAATGAACGGGTTATTTGGTACAATCGAACAGGTGAATGAACGGATGAAGACGGTTCATTCACACCCGAATTTTTCGGGCGGCGTTGATTTTAGAACCTCCAATGGTGAGGTTGTGGCGTCTACGAGGCCGGGTGCTGGTGGAGATACGATTGTAGAGGCTGATGGGGAAGTGGTCGGTCATATCCGTGACAATGTAACAGGCGGACATACGTTTGACATGGGGATGGGACACGCGATTAATTCGTCTCCTAACATTCATGGCGGGATGAACTATCATGATAATGTTGAAGGGTTTATTGGTTACACAAAGCCGACCTTTGATGGAATGGGCTATTATTCTCCGACGCATGAACAAATGCTCACCATGTCAAACGATTCGTTAGTGGGAGGCGTGATGATTACGTCTACACCTGCTATTGCGATACCTGATCCATTAGCTGATTACGGTACGGCTCTTGACACACTTGATATTACGAATTCTGTCTTAGATGCTGGATCTATTGGAGAATCGCTAGAGCTTAGTGAAGGGTTAGAATTCTTTAACATGATTGCGGATTGGTTGTAATGGGACAAGCTCAGCTAACAACAAATGTGTTTCTACATCCAAAGCAGCAATATGAAAAAATCCAGCGAGAATTACAGATTCATTTACTACCGGAAGTGGCGGAAGAAGTAGAGGCCTACGTTCAGCATAAATGTGAAGAGCAGTTCCAGGTGATTCATGGCACGTTATCTGCCAGATATGATGCACTTCGAAAATATGTATATGAGCCATTGCAAAAGGTTGAATCAAAGGAAGAGTTCCACGAATGTATTCGTCAGTTTTTTACATACACGAATGTCACAGATGTGATTGAAGAGCTGAAGGAGCTTTTTATCTTAGATCATCTTCAAGAGGATTATGAAAGCTTCTTAGAGGGGATGTCCAAAAACGAATACGGTAAAATCTTTCAGCACCTTTCATTTGACCGGAGCATTTTCGTTTTTTTACAGCAAGGGTTATTGTCTGATTTAGATCAGCTCAGTGACCAATTGACCGAATATGCCCTCGCCGTAAAAGCGTATAGCGAACTTCTTCAAAAAATGAAGTCTCAAGCAGCAGGGAGGACCTTTGCGAAAATTGGAGCCTCTATTTTCGGATCTCTCATTGCTGGACCATTTGGTGCCTTTGCCGCACGCGGGATGATGAGTTCATTTTATGATGAGAATTCAAGGATTGGCCAAGCGATGGAAGAAGTCGATGAAGCGTGGAATGCCTATACCGATTCGTTAATTGCATTCTTAAATGATTTTGAGGTAAAGTACCGTCATGTCATGATGGCGATGTACGGAGGTGTCATGCTAAAGGCGAATCACCATTTTACTTCATACAAAATGGAGTTCTCTGCGTTAGCGACATTAAGTCAAAACTATGAGCTTTGTCTTGTGAAGGATGAAGAGGCCAAAACGGTAAAGTGGGCGAATGAAACAATCTCCACAATTCAAGCTCTGTTCAATCAAAAGGAATACACGAAGGCATTACAAATAGCTGATCCATTCTTCCATTATGTGAATCAAAGCCCAGTGTTGGGCCGAACGATAGTAAAGGAAAACAGAAGTGTAAAGTATTTCGCACATCTAATGAAGTTTTCGGCGATTGGCTTTTATATAAATGAAACGAAAAAAACGAACCTCCAAAAAGCAATCGAGATGATTCACGAATTGTTTAAACAAAATCCAATGATTTTACAGGACTCAGATATTCAAAATATCGGTGCTCCTACGCAAACGGAACTCGGTATGTTTTTCGTTCATCAGTCACTTGGTGAAAAGAAGCTCGATCGATTAGAGACCTTGCTTGACTACATGCAACGAATTCTAGATCGCTGGACAGAAGGGGGAACCGAGCCTGGCGAACAGGTTAGCGATGTGGATGAATTCCCAAGCTTCATGATTGCGCTATGTGCGTTTTTAGAGGAAAAGAAAAAGTGGAAGCATCCCATTATTGATGCATCAAAGCAAGCCATCATTACACCAAGTTCCATTAGACAAACGAAAAAGCAATACTCGCAGTTTGGCGGGAAGGATGCTTTTTCTCGTTACTTATCAGTTGGTGTCGTAACCGTTCCACTTTTCTACGGATTAGGATTACTGGTACGTCCGTTTTTCGCTCTTGGTAAAATGCTGTCGTTTAAGAAAGTTGCGATTGCAAGTATCATCGCCGTCGTAGCAATTGGATTATATGTGAAAAGGGACTACCTGCTAGCATTTGGAGGCAATCTGTTTTTAAAGAGTGAGGAGCCTACTTCGGGTGAACCAGTTGAGATTGATACCTATTTAACGATTACAACTGACAGTGCCAATATCCGTGACATTCCTTCCTTACAGGATAGCAATGTTGTGACCGTTGTATCATCAGGTTCTGAGCTCCTTTTCCTAAATGAAGAAATGGAGGATGAGGAAGGACGCTTATGGTATAAAATCGAAGCTCCAGATGGAGTGATCGGATGGATTAGTAGTAAGATTACTTCATTTGCCTTGAATGAAGCACCTGTCACCTCAAGTAATTCAAGCTTTTTAGACAATCTTGCTCAAGGTCAATTAGAGGGGATGCCAATTCCATATGATACTACCCGGACCGTTGAAAGTATTATCGAGGAATTAGGAGAACCTGAACATAAACAATACTGGGGCGGGGGCTATGGACTATTTTATGAGGAATATGCCTACTATGTAGATTCTGATTTTGCTGGTGCACTCATGACAGCCGCTGAGCTGTACGGTCCACAAATTGCATGGACCCCTGATGAGTACCGGAGAGACGCCGGTTCACCAAGCTCAGAAGGATTCAGTGACATGGATGGAGAGTTTGTTATGGTGTATGAAACAAGTGATTACATCGCGATGGTTTTCTTTGAAGATGAATCCTCGCACGCTAACCGAATTTTGCTGAAAGATGTTTATTAATAGGAAGGTATACTAGTTTTTAATAAAACTGGTGTACCTATTTTTTTATCTCCAACTAATCTTTCATTTTAAACAAACGTTTGTTTAAAACAGAGGATGAGCCTTGAGATGAGTGGCAGGGCTGTTTGGGATGGTATTTATATAGGTGATCAAGTTCTTTAAATGATGGAATGTGGAAGATACCAATGAGTGAAAGAGCAATATAATTGTATTGGTAATGTACCATAAGTAATCTATTAATTTTTTGTAGAAACGGGTAAATCTACCTACCTAGTAATGTGTGAGAGTATGGAAAATTAAACCAATCTACCTAACGACGAAATAGAAAAATAAGGGTATATTTTACATATATTTACTTCATATAAGAGCAGGAGTGAAAATATGCCATATACAAGGACAAGTTATAGTAGGCCATCGTACTCAAGTGCACCTTCATCAAGATCAAGTTCTTCATCATCTTCATCTCAGCCTAGAACATCTAGCCCATCAAGTAGTTCAACTAGAACATCGACACCAACAAGGACAACTAGTCCTCCGTCAACACCATCACCAACAAGACCGGCTCCAAGTGAACCAGGAAAGGGTACATATGTAAACGCTACTGTGAGTGATAGAGGTATTACGCAGCAACCAACTGCTTCAACAACAATGGTTGTAACATCACCAAGAGGTGGATATGGTGGTTCGCCCCAAACGAAGCCAAGTCAGGGTTCGTACTATCCAGCGCCACAACCAAAGCCAAGTCAGCCTGCTCAACCGCCAAGCTATCCGGCACCAAGGCCAACACCGCCAGCTCCGCCGCCGAGGCCAACGCCACCTGCTCAACCACCAAGTTATCCGGCACCAAAACCAGTTGAGCCACCAGTTGTTCAGCCAAAGCCGAAGCCGGTTCCAACGCTGCCAGTACAACCATCACCTGTCCAACCACCTGTTCAGCAACCTAAACCGCCTAGTCCAAATCCTGTCACACCGTTACCAGGTCCATCTCAGCCACCAGTAACGACTCCGGTACCAGATCCAACTCAACCAGCACCAGGTGCTCATCAGCCTGGAACTAGGCCACAACCATCCAGTCCTACCCATGGAGCTATTGATCCAGGAGCAGAGGGTCCTGCACCGATTACGGGAAAGAAGACGTGGGAGGGTGAAACGTTACGAAAAGGAGATCAAGGGCTTCAAGTCAAGCAACTGCAATTATTACTTGTAGAATTCGGTTTTTTAAATAAAAATGAAATTGACGGCAAATACGGTCCAAAAACAGAGCTGGCCGTTCGTCATTTTCAAGATTCGTACGGCTTATCCACCGATGGAGTTGCCGGGCAACAAACGTATCGAAAGCTCATGGAACTAAAGTCAAAAAGCTACAATTACCCGATAACATGGAAGGGCGAAACGTTAAAAGAAGGTGACAATGGTCAGGCTGTTCGAGACTTGCAGCGCATCCTCAATAAACTAGGATTTAATGCAGGTGCAGAAGACGGAGCCTTTGGAGCAAAGACGAAAAACGCCGTTCTGCTTTTTGAGCAGTTCATGGGAAAAAGCTCAGACGGAGTTGCTGATAAAGGGCTATTTTATGAATTAACTAGTAAGCTACATAGACAAACCCAGCTCAGCGGCCAATGGATCAAAGAGAGCCTTCAGCGCGGAGACATCGGCCAGCAGGTTCAAACCTTACAAGCACTTTTAAAATCAATCGGGTTTGACGATGTTGAGGTGAATGGGAAGTTTGATAAGAAGACGGAGGATGCGGTTAAAAAATTTGAAGCCTATTCTGGATACAATGCTGATGGCATTGCGGGATGGCGTATCAAAAAAGATTTAGAAGGATTTTTAACGAAACGAAACGAAAATATAACAGAAGACGAAGGCAACTTTAAGGTTTCTGGAATTAATGCGATTGGAATCATGCATGGAATTGCAGAAGAACTATGGTCATCTGTAAAAGAATCCTTTGCTCTTATACATTCATTTGACGATATGATCTATCAAACTGCTAAGCTAACAAGCAGTATTGTTTCTGGTGAAATTACAATACAAGATATTCAAGATGGATTAAAATCTTCTTTAAAAGAAGAGTTTGTAGAGCCATTTGAGTATATAAAGAAACACGGAAAAGATCTTGACTCAGCTACCTATAAAGAATCGAAAGAGTTTGGTCATCACCTGACAAAAGCAATATTTACAATCGGAGCCGTCCTAACCGCGGGTGTTGGCTCAGCTGCATTATTGGCGAAGTTAGGTACAAAATTAGGCGGTACGCTTAAGGATATTGCTGATATTGGTAGTGAGAAAGTGTTGGATGATATAGGGAAGGGTACGGGACAATCTGTTGCTAAACTTGGGCCAGATGAGTTAGTTGTAGCAGACAAATCATTCCTTAATGAAGAAGGTAGAATTGACTGGGAAAAGTATGCACCAAATGGAGGATATGTACAAGGAACTAGAGTTGATGGTGTATCACTTGAAGCTGGGACTGTAATTGATAGGTATGGTAGTTCAAGAGGTAGCTATACTTCACCAGTAGGTACTGGATATGGGGAACGTGCATTACCTTATATTGAAAATCCTAATGCTTATCATCAGTATCGGGTCGTAAAACAAATTGAGAATGTTAGCAAAGGAGAAATTGCTCCGGCGTTTAATCAACCCGGAGGAGGTATTCAATACGAACTGCCAAACTCCATAGATTATTTACTGAAGAACGGGTATTTGGAGGAGATTAAGTAATGAACAAAAGTGAATTAAAAAGTATGTTAGAGATCAAACAAATTCCGACTTACTACTATAATCTGGACGGAATAGGAGAAGTTGACCAGAGAGTATGCTTAGAAAAAGAAGGACAAGAATGGATTGTTTTTTACAGTGAACGTGGTAAGAGATTTGATATCAAAAGGTTTAATACCGAAGATGAAGCTTGTCAAGATATTCTAAATCGATTGGTAGAATAGTTTTAAATGATAATGACCTTGAAAAAGACACGGGGACAGGTACATTGTCTTTTTATCATGGAGGTATCATGAGCGTAATATTCTCGGACTATGGAATTGAGATCAGTGAAGAAGATGGTCGGTATTTCTTAAATTTTGATGAAGGGGAGTTAGTCCCTAAATTACGTACAATCGAAGTAACTCTCGAAGAAACTAAAAAAGGAATGCTTAGTCCCAAAGATGCTTATGAAGTAATAATTGCATTTCAAAACAGAGAACGAAGAGATAATATGAATAGTAAAGAGAAACTACTAATCACACCTTGATCGAGTGCTTGTCACTCAGTCAAGGTTTTTCTTTTCCCTAGAGATGGATACAGGTTCATTGTCTCCAGCATTTGCAAGAATCTTATGGCTTATCCATCGATGGAATTGCCGGGAAACAAACGTATCGTAAGCTCATGGAGCTAAAATCCAAAAACTACAATTACCCGATGACATGGAAAGGGGAAGAGTTAAAAGAAGGTGACAAAGGCCAGGCTGTTCGAGACTTGCAGCATATCCTCAACAAACTAGGATTTAACGCAGGTGCAGAAGACGGAGTTTTTGGATCGAAGACGAAAAATGCCATTCAACTGTTTGAACAGTTCATGGGAAAAAGCTCAGACGGAGTTGCTGATAAAGGGCTATTTTATGAATTAACTAGTAAGCTACATAGACAAACCCAACTCAGCGGCCAATGGATCAAAGAGAGCCTTCAGCTCGGAGACATCGGCCAGCAGGTTCAAACCTTACAAGCACTTTTAAAATCAATCGGGTTTGACAATGTTGAGGTGAATGGGAAGTTTGATAAGAAGACGGAGGATGCGGTTAAAGCCTTCGA